>NZ_MUFF01000049.1:0-7601 GCF_001996105.1 Salinivibrio sp. IB643 | reverse complement strand
GTTACAGTTTAACACTAAAAACTTGATTATTAATGCGTTTTGATTCTTCCCCTAAAAGAAAGCAAACCAGTGGTGATAAAACTTCGCACTTTTCACGCACTGATAATGTTTCATCACCACTGTTAAAATTGTGATCCAACCAGAAAGTGACACTGTTAATCCGTTGCAAGAAGTTTGTGTCCGGTATGTCATCGAGACGGGGCTTTATTAGCCCCCCATGTGGAGAAATCATGACACAAGCCGCGTCAGCTTGACAAATGATCTAAAACTGGATACCCCAACAGTCGCATGTACCGTTCACCGTCTTTGGCAACCTGAACTACGCCAGTTAGCGGTGCAAGTTGAGATACACTTTGCGATAAGGCAGCGGTAAGAGCGTCGACGGTAAGCGCCGGAACTGATTTAAATCGAACTCTAGGTTCATGAGCAACGATATCAAGTGCAGAGGCCTGATTGTGATCAATAATAATGGGGGTATAGCCTTGAGCGGCAAGTTGATAAGCAATCGTGGCGCCTAAAGTGCTCGCGCCACCCAATAGCGCAACGGGTCGACAATCCATGTTCAACGCTCAATTGATATAAAGGGCGTATAGGATACGTCAGTTTAGAATCTATTTCAGCCACCGAGAACAATGAATTGATCGCTTGATACATGTATCATTAGTACTGTCATACACTCATATTCCTATCAACGTAACGGTGACATGAAGATAGCAACGGCACGAACTCAAGCTGATGACGCAGTACAAGCCGCCTATGCATTGGCGCGCACCATCAAAACGCGTATCAGTACGCCTAAGATTTTGATGATCTACTTTACTGAGCATTATGACGTTCAAGCGCTTCAACGTACCTTATATCGTCTTTTTCCGGGCGTACCACTCATCGGCTGTTCTACGTGTTATGGCGTGATGACCCAAAATGGGTGTACCAGCGGTCCTGCGGCAGCTATCTGGGCATGCAGTGATGATAAAGGCAGTTATGGCTCAGCCCTGGTCTCTCATCAAGCACACCGCCATGTGCGTGATTCAGCGCGTATGGCACTGAATCAAGCGATTGAAGAAAGTGGGCGATGCGGCGAGTTACCCAAATTGATTGCGTTGCACAGCACGCCTGGTCAAGAAGAGGCAACCTTATCGGCAATCCAAGAAGAGCTAGGCGTGTCTGTTCCCGTTATCGGTGGTTCGGCAGCGGCAGAAACAGTCGGTGGAAACTGGGCTATTTTCGATCATAAGCAAACGGCAACGTCCGGCATCGCGATCAGCGTTTTTTATCCCTCAGCTCGGGTCAGTTACTCGTTCCATTCTGGCTATGCGCCGACTCAAAGGCATGCGACGGTGACGGATGTGCGTGGTCGCGCATTGGTGAGCTTAAATCATCAACCTGCTGCCGAAGTGTATAAACGCTGGTACGAGTCAGAAACTGGATTGACTCTTGATCCTACAGATTCGCTTTTCTCTCAATCCACGCTTTATCCGCTAGGCACTCAAACCGGCACAATACATGGTTTGCCATACTACACATTGTCGCATCCGACATTTATTAATGCGCAAGGTCATATGGAGTTATTTTCTCAGCTTGAGGTTGGCCAAACTGTCTATTTTATGTCGGGAACCAGCGAGGGACTCATTTCGCGAGCCAGTCGAGTAGTGGAGTCAGCAAATGATCATGCACTGTGTCAGCCTGAGCCTCTGGGTGGATTAGCGATCTACTGCGCTGGATGCATGTTGCATGTAAAAGATCGCCTTGACCAAGTGGCTGAGAATATTAATACGGCCTTGTATAACGCTCCTTTTGTATGCCCCTTTACGTTTGGCGAGCAAGGTCTCTTTAAAGGGGGAGAGTTATCTCACGGTAACTTAATGATCTCGGCTGTGCTATTTCACAAGGATTAATCAAGATGTCGAAACGCTTATCGGCTTCTGAACGTTCAGACTCTGAATCTTTGCAAGAAACCTTATTTGAACTCAGCCGCGTTGAGGCCAGAGAAAAACGGTTAAGAGAAGAGAACGATGCAATTCTGTCTGCCATTTCTGCTATGGCAGAAGCCACATCGAAGACAGATATCTTTGCGTCATTGCTCGACGTTATTCATCGCTATGTGAATTTTGATAGTGCGGTCGCGCTGAGTCGCAATCGTGAAACGGAAGATGCGTTTCGCTGTTTAGTGTCTACGGAGCGATTGCTAGAAACGGTAACGTGGCAAACAGGGGACGTGTTTCACCGTTGTGTAAAAGGAGAGACGGTTGCCATTTATAAGCCAAGCATGATCAAAGAGCTTCACTGCTTAACCCATCAATATGCCAGTTATCTTCAAGGTACAGCACTGATCAGCGGCTTAACGGTCAATGACAGCGAAGTCATGCTGATTTTATTTTCACATCGTCGTGATTCGTTCAATAACGAAGCTCAGCAGGTCGTCGATCGATTTCGTCCATTGATCGAGCGGACCATTATGGATATCGACTATCGACACCGCTTGCATGCACTTGTCAGTAGCCGAACCCAGGAGCTTAATGCTAGTCGTCAACGCTTCCAGGATTTTGCACAAACAGCAAGTGACTGGTTTTGGGAGCTTGATAATGCGTTTCAGCTCACGTATCTATCTTCGCCTAATACAGATATCCATATTGATGCCGAGGCATTGCTGGCGAAAATAAAATCAGATAAAGAATTAAAAGCACGGCTTGAACAGCTTATATCCCGCGAAGAATCTTTTAGTGACATTGAGTGGCATATTGCATCTCGTGCGCATGACTACTGGGTAAGCCTCTCTGGCCGACCTTGCTACAATAAAAAAGGGCAATTGTCAGGCTATCGCGGCACCGCCAAAGATATTACCGCCACCAAGCGTCGCGTTGTCGAGCTACAACAAGCGCGTCGTCAGGCTGAACTGGCCAATAACGCCAAATCACAGTTTCTTGCTGTAATGAGCCACGAAATACGGACGCCGCTAAATGCGGTATTGGGCTTGATTGATGCACTACAACATTCGCGGCTAACCTTAGAGCAAAAAGAGTGGGTAGGGCAGATGGATAAATCCGCTCAACTGCTATTGACATTAATCAGTGATGTGCTTGATTTATCTAAAATTGAGTCAAATCGTTTTTCCCTCTCTCCCTCCTTAATGAAGCCAAGTGACTGTGTCACTAACGTTTATCAACAGCTCATTGAACGTGCCGATAAAAAACGTATCCATTTATCCGCATCCGTGTCTCCCTCTGTCCCTGATACGCTTTATATGGATGAGAATCGCTTTACTCAGATTTTACTTAACCTAATAGCCAACGCGTTAAAGTTTACCGACCAAGGCGGTGTGACAGTGTCACTTAATACGGATGGTGATGTACTGATCCTGAGGGTAAAAGACTCGGGAATTGGCATTGATGAAAGCCAGATTGGACGCATTTTCGATCCCTTTACCCAAGCAGACGGTAGCATTACTCGTCGGTTTGGTGGAACAGGCCTAGGTTTATCCATCTGTAAAAAACTGGTTGAGATGATGGGTGGACGTATCGATGTAGACAGTGAGCTTGGCCAGGGCACAGACTTTTGTGTTCGCTTGCCCATTGTTGCGACCCCACAAGATGCCGAAAAACATCAGCCAACGCCGGCGATACCGGCAGGCAATGTGCAACCTATGGTGATTTTAGTCGTTGAAGATAGCCGCGCCAATCAGATGGTTGTGCGTTTGATGTTAGAAAAGCAAGGCCACACCGTGGTGCTTGCATCAAACGGCGAAGAAGCGCTAGAGCATGTAAAGCAGACTGAATTTGATATTGTTTTAATGGATATGTCGATGCCAGTCATGGATGGCATTGCCGCAACAAAAGCGTTACGCGCATCTGGCTTTAAGCAGCCCATTATTGCTTTAACTGCCAATGCCATGGACGAGGACAAGCAACGCTGTGTTCGGGCTGGCATGAACGACTTTGTCACTAAGCCAGTGCGAGCAGCGAGTCTGAGTGCGGTGCTTTACACGCATCAGCCGTTAACGCTTTCTGATCACTAATTACCGCTAAGTTGAATCGAATTAGACCAAACGTGTTGGAATAATGACGATTAAAGGAAGTAGTAATTAGCTATTTTATGGTAAATAGCTAATTACGTTCAATGGCAATCAAAAAGAGCAGTGCGCGATAGCATGACCCCACATAGAAACCTTATTCAATACTTTATTTAACATAACATACATAATGCGCACTGATGTTGGGAGTGTAAATGAGTTATTTAGTCATGTCTGGTTTGAGCCATTCACGCCGTATCGCCTCGATACTCAATGTGTGCATTGTGATTATTTAAATGACTGATGCGGGAACACATTTTTAATTCGTTGCTGAGTACGATGATCAATACTGCGCGACAGCACGACTTTTGCGGGCTTAAACCGATTGCTATATACCTTTACTGTCCCCGTAAACGGATGACGTTTAGCGATATCTTGGCAATCATGTAAAAAACCTTTCGGTACTTTGCCTTTATGGCGCACTAATTGGCCATCCTTAAACGCTATCACCAGCAATGGCCGGTCGATCAACATAAATGCGAGAAATATGGCAAAAGAAATCAGTAAAAAGTAGCCCATACTGCATGCTCACTTATTGATAAAAGATTTTACATATCCAGCAAGTTGCTAAGATCTTGCTTTAGCGTATCCACTTGCTTATTGGCACTTTCTGAGCGGTTAGCCTCAGACAACAAATATTCAATCGTGTCAGACAAGGTCGCATCAAGCTCATGGGCCTTTTGCGACAGCTTTTCCCATACGCGATAGTCTAAATCGATCGACTTTTTACGCGTTTGCTCTTGTTCAGCATTAAAGTGGCGTTTTCGCTTGGCACGAATGGCTTGCTTGAGTTTTTTATCTAATGATGGCGCCATGTGCTTGTCAATCCACTGTTCAACTCGCGTGGGTTCATGCTCAAGGGCCAGCAATGCATTAACGGCAGTATTTGCCTCGTCTGCGTCGATGTATTTTGTGACAGCGTCACCATCTTTCCATTTTTTTACCAAATAGGCCCATTTCCAGCCTGCTTCAAGGTTTTCGAGTTGTTGATATTTCATATGCCAAGCTTCAGTCACGCCAATGAGTGACAGCGTAACACTAACTCGCTGCCTGTTCAATTATCACACACCTAGATACGCACCCTACCCGTTGGTTATTTATCCCTTCGTTATGGCGCCATTTTATTACCGTAGTGTGTTATCCTTTACGCTTTAACCATTCTAATCTTAGTCAGTAATCATAGACATGCATGAAGTTGATTGGCGTGATGCCAAACCACATTATTCTCAGTTTTCCCCAGACATCGCACAGTTTGAGTATTTAGAGGCCGCCACGCTACTGTCGCTGCAGTCACGTTTAACCCAGGCTCTGCAGTGGTTGATGTCATCTTCGTGCCCGACACGTTGCCTGACCGTCATGTCTGCTGATCTTCCACACTATCTTAATGCATATCGGGATGAGCTAGTCACAAAATGCCCGAGTTCGCCTGTTTTAATTGGTGAGGCCGTTACAGAGTCGACGCTATTCGGGTTTGCTTATGATAATAATAAAAATGTGACAGCGTCACAAAAAAAATTGGGCTTACTCCATCAAGCCAACGGTGGCGTTTTAATTTTAAAAGTTGCCGATATTTTGCAACAACCTCGTGTTTGGGTGCGTCTGAAGCAATTTTTGTCGACAGGTAATCTGGCTTGGCAAACAGCGCGTCCCGATCAAATAACCGAATTGCCCGATGAAAGCCTTGATGTTCGACTGGTATTGGTTGGCGATAGGCAGTGGCTGGCCGATTTTGAAACCAACGAGCCTGACCTTTACGATGGCTTATCTGCTTATGCTGAATATGAACAAGACATTGAGCTCAACGCAAGTAATATCACGCCCTACTTTTCTTGGTTAAAAGGTATTGTCACCACACTGACCGCTTTAAGTGTCTCCGACTCCGCGCTGGTGCGTTTACTCCAAGCGGGTGCACGAGAAAGTGAAGATCAGTTACGTATGCCACTTTGTCCTATTTGGTATCATCAATTATTGGCTGAATCACTGATGACGGTCGATGAGGTATTAGACGGCAATGCGATTGATGCGGCCATTACGCGCCGTTATCAGCGAGCTGCGTATTTGCCAGAGCGTGCCATTGAAGACATACACAAAGGACAAGTTTTTATTGATACGCGCGGTGAACATATTGGTCAAATCAATGGTCTCACTGTGATTGAGGTGCCCGGTCATCCATTGAGCTACGGCGAGCCAGCTCGGATATCATGTGTGGTTCACTCTGGCGACGGGGATATTGCCGATGTTGAGCGCAAAGCGGAATTAGCCGGCAATATTCACGCTAAAGGAATGATGATTATGCAAGCCTTTGTGAGCGTGGCCCTAAATCTTGATGATCCCCTGCCTTATTCGGCATCCATTGTGTTTGAGCAATCTTATAGCGAGGTCGATGGAGACAGTGCATCATTGGCCGAACTGTGTGCTTTTGTAAGCGCCCTTTCTCAACAACCGATTAATCAAGCCATTGCGATAACGGGAGCCGTCGATCAATTTGGCCGCGTTCAGGCCGTTGGCGGAATCAACGAAAAAATCGAGGGATACTATCAAGTTTGCGCACACCGAGGATTAACTGGCCAGCAAGGTGTGGTGTTACCGAAAACGAATCTATCATCCCTTTGTTTACGCAATGATGTCGTTGAAGCTATTAAAGCCGGACAGTTTCATATTTGGGCGGTAGATGATGTCGAGCAGGCTCTACCTCTTGTGACGGGTCTCCCATTCTCAGGAGAAGAAGACGAGACATTACTAAGAAAAATATCTAATCGAATAAATCATTTTCATACTGATGAAAAACAAAGCTGCAACAGTTTGTTTAAACGCATAAAAAACTGGTTTGGCCAGTACTGATCCGAGTTGTTTGGCGTACACGTGTACGCTAAGCTGCTCGCAATTGAATAAGGAGCAGTTTAGATATAATGAAACGCCAAAATTCCTATAATCGCGATGATCTACTCGCATCGAGCCAAGGTGAGCTTTTTGGTCCAGGACGTCCACAGCTTCCTGCCCCTAACATGTTGATGATGGACCGTATCACCAACATTACCGATCAAGGCGGTGATTTTGATAAAGGCATAATTGTCGCTGAATTGGATATCAATCCCGATCTATGGTTTTTCGATTGTCATTTCCCTGGTGACCCTGTTATGCCTGGTTGTCTGGGTTTGGATGCGATGTGGCAGCTAGTTGGCTTTTTCTTAGGCTGGATCGGTGGCGAAGGCAAAGGCCGAGCCCTCGGAGTTGGCGAAGTGAAATTCACAGGCCAAGTTCTCCCTACTGCTAAACGCGTTCGTTATGAGATTCATATGAAGCGTGTAATTAATCGCAAACTAGTAATGGGTGTCGGTGATGGCCATGTCTTTGTCGATGATAAAGAGATTTACGTCGCTAAAGATTTAAAAGTTGGTCTTTTCCAAGACACATCAGCATTCTAAGTGTTTCAGTAAAGCCGGTGCCTTCGCCGGCTTTACTTTTATTTGTTCTCCCCCGTTAATTTTCCCTTTCCCTTTCCCTTTCCCTTTCCCTTTGTAGACCTAGGTTAACG
>NZ_MUFF01000048.1:0-7665 GCF_001996105.1 Salinivibrio sp. IB643 | reverse complement strand
AGTCTAATTAATCATTATTCAGTTATTGATTAAGAAACAAAGTGGTTATTTATGACAGTTAAATATAAAGCATTTGAAAATATGTATCAGGACTCTGTGTCTTTGATGCAACTATCAGCACAATTAAATAAAATCGATGGAATAGAAGATGCATCGGTAGTAATGGGCACTGAAGCGAATTTAAGCCGTATGGCAGATGCCGGCTTCGGTTCTGATATTACTGCTAAGCCCAACGATTTAGTTATTGCTGTAAAAGGTGAAGAAGAAGCATGTAATGCAGCCATCGAATTGGCGCAAGAGCAATTGACATCTCACTCTAACGAATCAGGTTCCAAAAACGACTTTGAACAGCCTTTAACAAGCTTTGCTTTGGGTCTAGAACAAAACCCAGACGCAAACCTCGCGCTGATTTCAGTTCCTGGCGAATACGCAGCAGCAGAAGCGATGAAGGCGCTGAATCTTGGCCTGAACGTAATGATGTTTAGCGACAATGTGTCTTTGCAAGATGAGCTAAAAATCAAACAGCTAGCCCAGAAGAAAGGCCTCATGGTTATGGGACCAGACTGTGGTACTGCGATCGTCAATGGTACACCGCTAGGTTTCTCTAACGTTGTACGTGAAGGTGAAATCGGTATTGTTGCGGCTTCTGGTACTGGATTGCAAGAAGCAACGTGTCGTGTACACCAACTTGGCTTTGGTATTTCACAAGCGTTGGGTACCGGTGGTCACGATTTACACCAAGACATCGGTGGTATTTCGATGCTTACTGGGTTGCAAGCTCTGATTGAAGATGAGCAAACCAAAGTTATCGTGCTTATTTCTAAGCCACCAGCGCAAGAGATTGCAGAGAAAATTCTGAAAGTTGCTCAATTAACTGAAAAGCCAGTTGTTGTGCATTTCTTAGGCGCACCAAGCGATAGTATCCAGAGTGATGGTGTTTATCCAGCACAGACACTTGCTCACTCTGCTGAAGTGGCTGTGGCATTGCTGAATGGTCAAGAAGCTAGCCCAGCTCAAGAGGTAACAGCAGAAGCTCAAAGCTTGGTGCTTAACCACGCGATGAGATTAGGCAAAGAGCAGCGTTATGTACGTGGTGTTTTTGCTGGCGGTACATTCTGTTTTGAAGCGCAGCTTATTTGCCATGAAGCTGGAATTACTGGTTACTCGAACACACCGATTGCAACTTACGCTGTACTAAATGATATCTGGAATAGCCAAGAGCACACAATCGTTGATATGGGTGACGATGCTTTCACGCAAGGTCGTCCACATCCAATGATTGACCCAACGTTGCGCAACCAACGCATTGTACAAGAGGCACGTGATCCAGAAACTGCCGTTGTCTTGTTTGATGTCGTATTAGGTTACGGTGCATCAGAGCAGCCGATGGATGAGCTAATTTCAGAACTTGAAAATCTGAAGAGAGAACAAGAGCAACTTCCGGTATTTATCGCTCATGTTTGTGGTACCGACGTCGATCCACAGTCACGTGAATCAATCAGCCAAATGCTAGCCGACCAAGGCATCATCATTGCTGATTGCAACGCACAAGCGGCACAGTTTGCTGCACTTATTATTAACGAGCAAAATTAATAAGGAAGAGCAGAGTGAAAACATTATTCAATCAAAAGCTGACGGTCCTTAACGCTGGATTAACCAGTTTTGCAACTAACATCGAACGCGCGGGCAGCAGCGCAGTTTCTATTAACTGGCAGCCACCTGCAAATGGCGACATTAATGGCGGTCAAGCTCTCGCAGAACTTATTAATGATTCTCAGATTGAACAGGCGAACCAAGTTGCGCTAGGACGTTATTTAGCGGCGCAGCCAACATTGGTCGATGTCATGATGGCAGGAGAAGCGATCCCTGAACTCGCTGAACGTAAGCTTATTCTACATGCAGGTCCGCCAATTGCGTGGGATGACATGTGTGGGCCTGTGCAAGGCGCGATTCTTGGCGCAATCGTGTTTGAAAAATGGGCTAAGGATATTGATGAAGCCCAATCAATGATCAACTCTGGAGAGGTTGTATTTGAGCCGTGCCATCACTATGACGCAGTGGGTCCAATGGCCGGTATCATCAGTCGTTCTATGCCTGTGTGGGTTATTGAAAACCAGACCGAAGAGGGCACTCAGCGCGTATTCTGTAACTTTAATGAAGGCTTAGGTAAAGTTCTTCGTTTTGGTGCGAACAGCCGCGAAGTTATTGAGCGTCTTGAGTGGATGGGAACAGAACTCGCTCAAGCGATGCAAGCCGCAGTACGCGAAATTAACGGTCTAGAGCTTAAGCCAATCATGGCGCAAGCGCTACATATGGGTGATGAAGTACATAACCGCAATGCAGCCGCAACCGGCTTGTTGTTAAAGCACCTGGTCCCAGCATTAATCGCAGCGAATCTAGAGCAAGATGTGCTTAAACGTGTAATGAGCTTTGTTACGGGTAATGACCACTTCTTCCTTAACCTTTCTATGGCAGCTTGTAAGAGCATGATGAAAGCCGCAGAGGGTGTGCCAAACAGTACCATGGTTACAGTGATGGCTCGTAACGGTGTGAACTTTGGTATTCAACTCTCAGGCACCGGAATTCAATGGTTCCAAGCACCAGCTAACCCGGTGAATGGTTTGTTCTTCCCGGGTTACGGCGTTGAGGATGCCGCTGCGGATTTGGGTGACAGTGCGATCACTGAAACCGCAGGTGTTGGTGGTTTTGCAATGGCATCTTCTCCAGCAATCGTTAAGTTTGTTGGTGGTACGCCAGATGACGCAACGAATAACAGCCGTTCAATGCAGTCAATTACTATTGGTAATAACCCAGCCTTTACTCTACCGGCTCTTAACTTTGCTCCAACTGCGGCGGGGATTGATGCTCGCAAAGTCGCAGATAGCGGGGTACTGCCGATTATCAATACCGGTATTGCGCACAAACAGGCGGGTGTTGGTCAGATTGGTGCAGGTATCACAAGTGCACCGATGCAATGTTTTGTTGATGCGCTGCTTGCATTAAAAGCTCAGCGTGCGTCAGAAGAATAATTATGACTAAACGTCCGTTAGCTGTCTTGCCCTCGGTAGGAATGTCCTGATTGAGCGTGGTTGGGACATTGTGAACACGCATGGCAACGGACTACAAGTGGCTTAATAGCGAAAGCGAACTCACTATTGCAAGCCCTTGGCGATAAAACACAGTTAATTAATTTTTATTTGCCCAGTGCGCTGGGCTTTTTGGAGAGAATCATGTCAACAACTAAAACTACACTACTTGCCGTTAATGGTACTTTAATGCGCGGCCTAAAACTCAACCCAAACCTACTAAATGTTGGCGGCGAGTTTGTTCGTGAAGACGTGACAGATAAACACTACCGTCTGTGGTCAATTAATGATGATCATCCTGCGATGATTCGCACCATCGAAGAAAACAACTCCGTTGACCTAGAAATCTGGTCACTACCGATGGAAGCTTTTGCCACTGTACTTATGAATGAGCCGGCAGGCCTTTCAATCGGTAAGGTTATTCTTGCTGATGGTAGCGAAGTACTAGGCGTACTAGGTGAGCCATCTCTAGTTGAAGGACAGCGTGAAATCACTCATACCGGTGGCTGGCGCAAGTACACCGAAACGTTGAGCTAACGGTTTAACCAACTTTCTCCAGTCATCTCGTTAGCTTAATTGCTAATCCCTACCACGAGATGACTGGAGACCATAATAGTCTACGACATAAAAGGTCATGAATTGTGAGTAACAACAGAAAGAGCGATGACGCACCGAATACTGCCTCTGGTATTCAACTTGCCATGATACTACTTGGTATCTTGATTACCCCGGTATTGCTAGCCTCGTCTAGTTTGGGTAGCCAACTAGAGCTGGGTAATGCTGCGTTAATTATTGCCTGCGGTAGTTTGATTTTAACAGTGCTTGCGGCAATTAATATCTCTATCGGAGAAAAGGCAAGATTGCCAACCTACGGTATTGTCAAATTCTCTTTTGGTAACCAAGGAGCGATTGCAATTAATATTATTATGGCAATCAGCTTATTTGGTTGGATCACAGTAACCGCTAATATGTTCGGCCACAGTGTGCATGATGTATTGGCTGACTTTGGGTTATCTATTCCTGTTCCAATATTGGTTGCTATTGGTTGTGTTATTTTCGTTGCTTCTACCGCGTTTGGTTTTGAAATATTGGGTAAAGTATCGAAAGTTGCGGTACCAGTAATCGTTGTGTTGATGTTTGTTGTGCTATTCTTTGCGACAAACAGTGGCGTTTCTGCAACAGAAAAACTAGCACAACTACCATTTGGGACTGCCGTTTCTTCTGTTGTTGGTACCATCATCGTTTTGGTTGCTACGGCACCAGATTTTGGTAGTTTCGTGCACAATCGTAAGCATGCAGTTATGGCTGGTGTATTGACGTTTGGCCTTGCTTATCCAGTACTATTCTTTGTTGGCACAGTACCAAGTGCTCTCACTTCAGAAGGTTCATTGCTAGGTGCAATGGCAGTCATTGGTGCGACACTTCCTGCAGCAGTATTATTAGTCTTTGCTTGTGTGACAGGTAATGCTGGTAACATGTTCCAAGGAACACTGGTGGTATCAACGCTGTTTAATAAAATCGCTAAATGGAAAATTACCGTCGTGCTAGGTATTCTCGCAACTATTCTAGGTAGTATGGAGATCATGGCGTGGTTTATTCCATTCTTGCTATTTTTAGGTATTGCGACACCACCTATTGCAGGTATCTACATTGCGGACTTTTTCATGAACCGTCAACAAGGTTATGACCAAGATCTACTTGAAAAAGAGAGTGCTATCAAGCCAATGACTTTCGTTGCTTGGGGTCTTGGTTCTTTGGTTGGTTTTGCTACCGTGAATGGTATGTTTACTCTTACTGGTATCCCTTCTCTTGATTCTATTTTAACTGCATCTTTAGGTTACTTCTTATTGTGTCGCAGTGGATCTGCACCGATGACCGCAAACAAAAACCCTCGTTAAAACGTGCTATACGCAAGCACCATTCAGGTGCTTGCTATTGCTGAACACGTTCATTCAGCAAGGCATTTATTCGGAAAAGATACGCTATTCAGATTAGCGTTCACATTCCAACATTTAAAACAATAGGTATAATTTATGAAACCAACTATCGTGGTTGCCTTAGGTGGTAATGCTTTATTACGTCGTGGACAAACTCCATCATACGAAAATCAATTAAGCAGCGTTGCAGTAGCGGCTGAGTCGATCGCTAAGTTGAGCGAAAAATATCGTGTCGCGATCGTGCATGGTAACGGCCCTCAAGTTGGTCTATTGAGTCAGCAAAATGAAGCGTACCAGGAGTCTGTACCGGCTTATCCATTAAGCTGTTTAGTGGCAGAAACTCAGGGAATGATCGCCACAATGCTAGTGCAAGAATTACGTAAGCGTACAGAGAAGAATATTGTCTCTATTCTTAGCCATGTTGAAGTCGATGCGAATAGTCCAGAGTTTAATGACCCAACAAAATTCATTGGCCAGGTTTACAGCCAAGAAGAAGTGCAGAAGCTAGCAGAGCAATACAACTGGGAAGTTCGCGCCGATGGCAAATACTACCGTCGCGTGGTGGCGTCTCCGCAGCCACAAAAAGTGCAAGAGAGCCAGGCTATCAAGCACGAGTTAGAGCAAGACAACATTGTAATTTGTTGTGGCGGTGGCGGTATCCCTGTCGCTGAGTGTGATGGCGTAATGAGCAATATCGATTGTGTGATCGATAAAGATGCAACCGCATCTTTGTTGTCACGTGAAATCGCTGCCGATTACTTCCTGATCCTGACCGATGGTGACGGCATTTTCATTAACTGGGGTAAACCGGATCAGTACAAACTGGATACGGTCAGCTGCGATGAGTTAAAAACTTATGAGTTTGATAAAGGCTCAATGCAGCCTAAAGTGGATGCTATCGTTAACTACGCAGAAGCGGTACCTCAATCGACAGGCGTAATCGCGGACTTAACGCTCGCTTTAGAAGCACTAGCAGGTCAAGCAGGTACTCGTATTACTAACACGGTCGTTCCTGAAGTTCATGCTGCAGAAGACGCARTTTGCTAGTTGAGCTTACCGTCCTTTGATATAAATCCACTGCATTTTTAATGCGGTGGATTCAGATTGATGAAGACCCCCACTTTTTAAAGTGGGGGTCTTTTTTAATTCATCAGGAATTACGATTATTTCGCTCTGTCATGTACGCGTTATTTATTGCAACATTTATTATAAGGCATTGGTTTAATATAAGTAAATTATTGAGAGTTATGCGATTGAAAATTTTGAACATCAGGGGCAGGAAGGAGAGTCGTAATAACAGTTACTTGCTGAAAATAGAAGTGCCTTTGGGAATATACTGCCTGAGCAGCCCGTTACTGTTTTCGTTTAAATCTCGCTCCCAGGATGCATAAGGGTGAGCAAAGTAAACCTCTGTCTCTAATGCCTCGGCTATTGCCTTGTGTCCGACAAATTCTGAACCATTATCCGCGGTGATTGTGTGCACATGCGCGGCGTACGGTCGAAGTAGCTCAATGGTGGCATCTCGAACAGCATCAGCGCTTTTGCTGCTCACCTTTTTTACCAAGTAAAAACGAATGGTTCGTTCAGCAATGGTGACAAGCGCGCCTGTGCCGTGTTTGCCCAAAACAGTATCGATTTCCCAGTCACCAAAGCGCTCACGCGTATCAACAATGGCTGGTCGCTCATCGATAGAGACGGGGTCTGGTATCACGCAGCGCTTGCTTGTTTTGCCCTTACGATAGCGTTTGTGCCCTTGACGCAATGACTTATACAGTTTGCCGCCAGCCGCTCTATCCGTTGCCACATATTGATAAATCCATTCATGGCTGACAGGCATGCCCAACCGAGTGCTCACATGGCTAACCTGCTCTGGGCTCCAATCAACGTTCAGGCAGAGTTCAACAAAGTCGATTGTCATCGAAGGTATGCGCCTTTTGTCGGCATGTATACGTCGACTTGTCGCTAGCTGCTGAGCTTGAGCGGGCTCGTAACGGCCGTCTGGTAATCGGTTCCTACTTAGCTCTCTCGATATTGTTGATTTTGACTTACAAAGGGTTTCGGCAATGACTGTTTGTGAACAGCCACGGGCCAAAAGGACAGAAATCTGGTATCGTTGTCCTTCGGTCAACTGCTGGTAACTCATGATAATCACGTTTTGATTTTGGCGATGAGAAGCGTACCACTATCAGCAGTTGACTTCCTCTCGCCAGTTTAACCATGAGTGTTGCACTTATTATCTGAATTCAGGGTATTCTTTATCATTTGGTTCTGCTTTTTTAATTTGTGTGTCTGATAATTTATAGATAGCAGCGGCGTTGTTTCCTAAATCATTGAACTTATCACTCTAGCGGCGATCAGATCATCAAAGCCTCAAAACAGGTCACCGATGATGAGCAAAGCCAAGTACAAAATCAGCAACTGGAAGCAATACAATCAGGCATTACTTAACCGTGGTTCGATTACCTTTTGGGTTGATGACGCCGCTATCCAGGGCTGGCACTGCAAAAAGCATCATGGCAAACGAGGCAGAGGCTTTACGTTTACCGATGGTGCCATTGAAACAGCGCTGATGGTTAAAGGTATTTTCAAACTCCCTCTTCGCGCCCTGCAAGGCTTTCTCGACTCGATATTTGGCTTGATGG
>NZ_MUFF01000047.1:0-8047 GCF_001996105.1 Salinivibrio sp. IB643 | reverse complement strand
GCATTGGGTGTGATCGGTGACATCGTCCGCCATCATGCTGTCTTCGCCCAATACCACGCGGTATATCGCAAATTTAAAGCTGATATGGTCAAGTTTTGCCAGTTCACAAAAGGCGCGCAGTGCAGAGGCTTTAATGGTGGTGCGGCTGTGCTGTGCTTGTTCACTTTGGGTGGCCATGGCATCGGCAACCTGTTGGCCTTGTTCGCTGTATTGAATGGCTTCAGTGGCAAGGGTATCGGTGAGCGTGCACGCATGGCTGCTGCCCGCACGAATTTTTTCCACCAGCTGGGTAATATCTTGGGTGGCAGTGGACGTGCGCTCGGCAAGGTTGCGTACTTCATCGGCAACCACCGCAAACCCTCGGCCCTGTTCGCCGGCGCGTGCCGCTTCAATGGCTGCGTTTAACGCCAGCAGGTTGGTTTGATCGGCGACATCGCGAATTAAATTGACAATGCCACTCACCTCTTGAGCGTGTTGATCGAGCGAGCGAATCGCTTCCGACGATTGCTGACATTGCGAAGATAACGACTGCACATGGCGCGCAAGATCATTGACTTGCTCGGCGCATGATGCCGCTTGATGGCTCACGTCGGTCACACGCTCTTTTTCACCGTTAATGGTGTCCGCCAAGGTGGCCAGAGAGGATTGGGTGGCGTTGATCGAATCACCAAAATGGCATAAGTTGGYGTCGATCGCTTTGCCGGTTTGGCGTTTTTTCGCGACGGTATCCAGCTCTGCCTGCAATGCGCCTTTCTCTGCATTCAGCGCGTCGATGGTATGATTAATTTGCTCAATTTTTTGCTGCAGAGCAACCTGCTTTTGCTGCTCTTGTTCAAGTTGACGGCGAGATATAAACACGCAAAGCCCTCCATTGATTCGCTTTCTCCATTGTACGCTTTGTAAAACAATATATGCATGCAATAGATTAAACTGTGATCGCATTGACGCCAAGCGCCTGATTTACACTGTAAACCTGACGCAAATCACTTCATACTGCGATCACTGAAGTGAATGAGCGAAAATTTATGACCTTTTGGTTGCTTTTTAAACGTTGGATTATCAGCCGCTTCGCCCATTTGAACGGGCGTATGCTCGGCTTGGTGGTACTCGCCTATGGCGTGATTGGCTGGCTACTTTTATATGGGGCGGGCGAGACCGCGATGACCCAGTCGCTGAGCCGCTATGTGTATTACTTGATTGTGACGGCCTCGACCGTTGGCTACGGCGATTATTCCCCCGTTACTGAGTGGGGGCAATGGATCACGTCTTTTTGGATTATTCCCGGCGGCTTAGGGTTGTTTGCGGTGGTGATTGGGCATATCACAGGATCACTGGTGGATTATTGGCGACGCGGGTTACAAGGAAAACGGAGTATTAGTGTGAAAAATCATCTTCTTATCTTAGGCTGGAACGGACAACGTACGATACAGCTTATTCGTTTATTGCAAAGCGGAGTGCACGGTGAGCGCCCGATTGTGCTTTGTGCGCGCGCAGAAATCGAAAACCCACTGCCTGGMGAGGTGGAATTTGTGCGCGTGGCAAGTTTTACCGATRCTGAAGGCATTGCCCGCGCCAAGGTCGAGCATGCCTCGAGTATTATTATTGATAACCCAGAAGATGATATTACTTTGTCAGCGGCTCTGTTCTGCGCACATAAAAATCCGTCAGCGCATTTATTGGCGTATTTTCAAGATGATGCGATAAGCCAAATCCTCAAACAGCACTACCCGCATGCGGAATGTGTGCCGTCGGTGTCGGTCGAAATGCTAGCAAAAGCGGCGGTGGATCCCGGTTCAAGTCAGTTGCATCATGAGCTTTTGAGCACGTCACAAGGGATGACGCAATACTGTGCCCGTTATCCGAGCAACGCAACAGAAATCGATACCGGCGATCTCTTTGGTCAGCTCAAGCAAGAATATGACGCCACCTTAATTGGGATCGACCAAGGCCAAGGTATTGTTTTAAACCCGCCAGTGGGGACAAAAGTATTGCCGGGCGACCGTCTTTTTTATATCGCCGCCCAGCGCTTGCCGCATTGGTCCGCTGCGTAAGCACGCTATTTAATCAAATGCATTATTTAACGAGAGCGTACGATTCAACCATCGCATGCTTGGATAAATAAACACTCTCATCAGCGGGGTAGGCGAAAAAATGATGTACCGGCCCTGCCCCTCTTCCAACGGTTAACTGTTGGCTATGCGCTAAGGCGTCAGTGAGATAACGCTTAGCCGCTCGCCCGGCGTCAATGGGTGTCAGTCCCTGCGTATAAAACGAGGCAATCGCCGCCGACAGTGAACAGCCTGTGCCATGGGTGTTAGGCGTTTCAATGCGGCGCGCACTCAGGGTTTGGCACGTATCTCGGCTAATCCACACATCCAGACTCTCTGGCGCATGATGCAAGTGCCCACCTTTTAGCATCACATACGGACATCCGATCTTGCGCAGTGCCGGCACTAAGGCGTACATCTCCTCGGTGGTTGTCGGAACAGGACACCCGGTTAAACGCGCGGCTTCTGGCAAGTTGGGGGTTAAAATGGTCGCGCGCGGGATCAATGTATTGATCAGTGCATCCATGGCGTCATCATCTAATAACGGATCGCCGCTGGTGGCGATCATGACCGGATCGAGCACGACCGGTAAATGCGGGGAACGCGCGAGCACAGCGGCTACTTCGCGAATAATCGCTTGGTTGGCGAGCATGCCGATTTTCACGGCACGTACCGGCATGTCGTATAACACAGCATTCAGTTGCGCGCGAACAAACGCTGGGTCGACCGGCAAGACGGCCTCAACGCCACAGGTATTTTGTGCAGTTAAGGCGGTGATCGCCGAGCAGGCATAGCCGCCCGTGGCTGAAATCGCTTTAATATCGGCTTGAATACCAGCTCCCCCACCGCTGTCTGAGCCGGCGATGGTGAGAATAACAGGTGGTGATTGGTTCATATTGGCCCCTTAATCATGAGGGGCGGAAGGAGACAAAACCACGCACGATGGCGCGACCTTGTGTGCTGAGCACGTCAGTTCCCTCCGCCAGTGCTAACTGGATCAGGTTCTACGGGTCCTGCTTTCGCAGTCTCAGCAATTGCTTGCTCCCCGACTAACACGGTCAGAATATAAACCTTAGTGATAAAGCGCAAGGTTGAGGGCGCTAATTGCGCGTTTAGGCTATCTCATTATTATTGCTGGTTGCATTGCTATTAATGGTTGCATTGCTATTGATCGTCGCATTGCTATTGATCGTCGCGTTGTTATTAATGGTCGCGTTGCCTTGGTTGGCGGTTTTAAGCAGTTGTTCAAATCCCTCTTGGATTAGGGGCCGTGAGTATAAAAAGCCCTGCACTTGGTCGCAGCCAATGGTTTGTAGCACATACTGCTGGTCCTCTTTTTCRACRCCCTCGGCGACCACACCATGACCAAAGCCATGGGCCAAATCAATCACGCTACCCACCAAGTGCTTATCACTGGCGTTGGTAGCCAAGTCTTGGATAAAGCTGCGATCAAGTTTGACCCAATCGACCGGTAACTGTTTAAGGTAACTGAGTGAGCTATAGCCGGTGCCAAAGTCATCGAGGGCGATATGCATGCCTGCATCTCGCAATTGTTGTAGCTCTTTCAGTGCCACCGACATGTGCTGGATCAGTGCTGATTCTGTCACCTCTAATTGAATCAGATGCAAAGGGACATCAACTGCCTGGCACCGAGCTAAGACGCTGTCAGCAAAGCCGGGGCGAAACTGCTGGGCAGAAACATTGACTGACAGGTGAAAGCTATCGTTGATCAGTTTATTTTTTCGCCAACATTCAACCGCGGCTAAGGCCATCACCAGTACGTGGTCGCCCAGTTGGATCATGTCTGCGCTGCGTTCGGCGATGGGGATAAATTCCGCCGGACTGATGGCCCCAAGGGTCGGATGCTGCCAACGCAACAGCGCTTCCGCGCCTATCATCAAACCGCCGTCTAATCGCCATTTGGGTTGATACACCAGTGATAATTGTCCGCTTTGCAGTGCTGGCCCTAATTCGGTGCGAATCAAATGCGCGCGCTGAGCTTGGCTGTCAAGCTCGGGCTGATATTCGCCGATAAGTTGGTCATCCGTCGGAATCGCTAAAATGGCTTGACGAAATAGTTGCGCCACATCTTGTGTCTCAAGCTCTGTGCGGCTGATACCAATGTGGCAACGTAAAAACATTAAACGCCCATCGAGCGTGTGGTGTCCGCTGATCAACCGATTGATGCGCGCGGCTTTTTCTACGGCATGGTTATCGTGTTCTTCAATCAGCATCACCAGTCGTGTGCTATCCCAAACGCCAATGCGATGTGGGCGCGCCACTGTACTATTGGCTAGCAGATTGGCCACTTGTTTGTATAGTGCCTCTGTCATTAAATGGCCTTGGTGTTTGGTCACCGCTTCCATGCCATCTAAGGCAATCATCATCACAGTCACCGGCCCTTTGCTCAGCTGGCGCTCAGCGGCATCTAATAATGCGCGACGATTTGGTAGCCCGGTTAACGGATGGGTCAAAGAAAGCGCGCGTAAAGCCGCCGTTTGTTTGTTAACCAGCATTTGCAGCCGTGCCGCTTGATCGCGCTCTTTACGGGTTTTCAATTGCAGATGCAAAAGGTTTTGAATCCGTTGCAACACCTCATCGTGATCAAAGGGTTTGCTGATGTAATCAATCGCGCCACGGCATAACGCTTGGTTACGCAAATTCAGGTCATTATCTGCGGTGAGTACCATCACGGGCGGGCAATGCTCATCTAAAGCGTCATTAAGATCATCCAGCACCAGTAAGCCAGAGCGCTGCGGCATCCGCATATCGAGTAAAATCAGGTCGGGGACGGGGGAGAGAGCATCGGTAACAAGGCGAGGATCGGTGAGTCCATTCAGCTGTTGATAACCGGCTTGCTTGAGCATGGTAGACAGTAAGTGAATGTTTTCCGGTCGATCATCAATGATCAGTATATGTGCTTGTGACGGATCCTTTGTCATAGCCTCTCCTCTAATAATAATTGTATGGCCTCAGCCAAGTCCGCTGACGAGAGCGGCARCGATAAACGTCGTAATGTCGGTTTGTTATGTGGTTCGTCGCATGGGTTGTCAGTCAGAACAATGAGTGGTTTGTCGCCAAATWGTGCTTGTATTTGTTCGGGCGTTGCCGCAACGCTATCAGCCGCCATRATGACTAACGATGGCGGAGACGCGAGCGCAACAGCCTCAGCCAGTGACAGCCCATGCGCATGATAGAGTGTCAACATTGGCCAATCTTCAAAGCAATCGGTCATCAGGCGCTGRCGGGCATTGTTATTATCAATATAGAGCACGCGATGCGGCTGGCTCACGCGGAGACACGTACAACCTTGATCGTCAGGTCGCGTCGACGCTCGGTAAGGGAAAGTCACTGCAAAACAACTGCCCTTGCCTGGCTGGCTTTTTACTGACATTTCGCCTTGCATTTGCAAAACCAATTGATGGCTCACCGCTAACCCCACACCTGCCCCTTCAATCTGTGATTGTTCGGCGGCCAAGCGGTTAAAAGGCTCAAAAAGATGGTTTAACCGATTTTCAGCGATGCCGATCCCGGTATCTGATACAGAGATCGTCAAGGTTGACGATGGATGACTGGCTTCAACCCATACTCGCCCCTGAGGATGGTTATATTTAATCGCGTTGCTGAGTAAATTGATCAACACTTGTTTGAAACGGGTTGGATCCACATATAGGTCGCCACTCAGATCCGCGGGTAGGCAATCATCTAACTCAACGTGCTGCTGCTGTGCGAGCGGGAGTAGTGTTCGAACGGCATCACTGACAAGGGCGCGAACCGGATACCAAGTGACATTGACCACCGTTTTTCCTGCCTCAAGTTTAGCAAGATCCAGCACATCATTAATTAAGGTGAGTAAGTGGCGACCACTTTGGTGAATTTGATCGACATATTGCCGTTGCGTCTCCGTCAAGCGAGGAGAAGAGGATCGTTGTAGTAGTTGCGCATAACCGAGCACACTGTTTAAAGGCGTGCGCAGCTCATGACTCATGGCAGAGAGAAAATCACTTTTGGCTTGATTGGCGCGTTCTGCCTCGTGCTTCGCTTGCAGCAATGGTGTGGCATCATAGCCAACAGTCACAATGGCGTAAGGCTCTCCCTCTACGTGGCGAATAAGCGTTTTAGCGAGCTTAAAAGTCCGACCATCTCTTAATGTCACATCGACATGAACGGGTTCACCATCGAGCGTCAGTTGGTGATCAAGCGCATTGAGGGTTTCGCGCATTCCCTCAGGCAAGGCACCATGAATTGCCTCAGCAAGCTGTTCAACATGCTCGACATTTAATGCTTGTAGGCAGGCGTAATTTGCAAGCGAATATTGTCCGCCTAGCTCTCGGACAAAAACAGGATTGGCGATCGCATTAATAATGGTTTTGAGTTGATTGCGTTCGTGTTTAATACGCGTCTGAGCCTGAGTCAGCGCGCGCATATCAGACATAATGCCAATAAACTCTCGCCGGTCTTCAACCCACACTTCACTGACCGCAAGATGAATGGGGACCACATGCCCCGCTTGATGCCGTGCCTCAACCCGCCGGCCGGTACCGATAATGTTTGCCTGGCCTGTTGTTATATATTGCCGTAAATAATGGTCATGCTTCCCTTGGTGCTCCGGCGGCATTAAACAATCAACATTCTTTCCGATTAGCTGTTGCGGGTGATAACCCAATAATCGGTGGGTGAACGGGTTCGCATCTAAAATAATGCCGCGTTCATCAATCACCAAGATCGCGGCTGCCGCGCTGTCGACTAACGCTTGATAATGGGCTTGGGTCCCGCGTGTTCGGTTTGTGGTGATTGGTTCGCTGTCCATGCTCCCTGCCTTTGACCTATAAAAAACGCCCCATTGTGGGGCGTGTGACGGTCCGGCATGCATTGCCTATCCGTCGCTATCTTTTATAGTTTTTGACTAGCGCATCGACCTTTTTCAGGAACTGCTCTTTAAGGTTCTCATGCTCGTAGTCGAGATGATACGTATTGTGAAACCCCACACGTAACTGTACCCCATTTCCTGCTAAATAAATGGTATAGCCGTCATAATCTGAGAAAGCGTCAATGCCATCCAAGCGGTGTCCATCTTCTATTTTCTCACCAAACTCCGTGACTATCTCAAACGCGCGAAGCAGATGGGTCGGATCGAGTTCGTTTTTCACGCTTCCCTCCTGGCTATATTATCGAAATTGTGCGCCCCCTTTAGGTCGCATCGCACGACCACGCAGTGAGCCCGCTAATACCGGTGGGGCGGTGACACCCTGTCCCGGTACACCCAAACGATTGGGCCTTGCAATGATATCGGGCAAACTGGCCAATGTATCAAGGGTAGTGTCCGGACAGGCCTTTTGGATCCCTGTACCGTAATTATAGCCATAGTTAACACAAATCACTGGCGAGCCAGCAGCGCGAGCCGCATGCACATCGCTGACCGAATCCCCCACCACCAGCAGTTCCAAGGGTGAAACGCCAAGTATGGCGGCCGCTTCGTAAATACCGTCCGGATCCGGCTTGCCAACAGACATTGCATCGGCACCCAATATCCGGGTGAAAAAATGCCCAATGCCAAGTGCTCGCAGTAAGCTATTAGCATGCGCCGTTTGCATATCTGTGGTGCACACCATCGGGATGTGACGCTGCGATAAGGTTTCAAGGCACGCAAGCACGCCCGGATACAGTCGAGTTTTTGGCGGTTTACTGCCTAGGTATGAGGACAAAAAGAGTGCGCGCGCTTGGTTTAGCACGCGGGTCGATACGCGCCCGTCGATGTGTCGAGTTAACACGCGGTGGATCAATAAATCCGCCCCATCACCAATCCAATCTTTTATTGCATGGGGATCTTCATCAGGCAAGCTTAAGCCACGTAACATACCGCTAACCGCCTCATACAGATCGTCAAAAGGGTCTGCGAGTGTGCCGTCTAAGTCAAAGCATACCGCAGAGACGCTCTCTAACTTAACCATAAAAACCCCTTTTTATTCATTTAACCATAAAAACCCCTTTTTATTCAT
>NZ_MUFF01000046.1:0-9577 GCF_001996105.1 Salinivibrio sp. IB643 | reverse complement strand
GTTTTTTGATATATATATTTGATTTTTATGTGTAAAATTGGGAGTCCATCAGGATTTTCATGCCTAATTCATTCCACAATGCCTGTTTTTTCTTATCRATTTGTCGTCAAATTGGTGGCTGTCATCCAAGCTTCAAGTTAGTGAAATGTATTTGTCATATTTCGCTCTTAAAGTTCCTCTTGTTCAAAATAACAAGCCGCGACTTATCGCAAGTAAGGGATACGATATGAAATCTAAGGTTTTTGGCGCCATCATGATGGCAGGTGCCATGTTCTCTGCCTCAGCAAGTGCACAAGAAACTGTTTCAATCTCTGGCTCAACGTCAGTGACTGAAGTCATAGAAGTGTTGGCTGAAACCTATCATCAGCAACACCCAGACACCTACATCGAAGTACAAGGCACTGGTTCGTCAGCAGGTATCAAAGCCGCTAAAAACGGCACCAGCTATTTCGGCATGGCTTCACGCGAGTTGAAAGCTTCTGAAAGAGAATCGTCACTCAAAGAAACTGTGATTGCTTTTGACGGTATCGCGGTGGTTGTCAATAGTGCCAATGGCGTCAAAAACCTCACTGCAGACCAAATCGCTAAAATCTATCGAGGTGAAATCACCAACTGGTCAAATGTAGGTGGCGAAAATAAACCTATCGTTCTGGTGACACGAGACACAGCTTCGGGTACGCGAGGTGCATTTGAAAGTATCATGGGTCTGAAACGCGAAGTGAACGGCATGGAAGTGTCTGCTATTTCACAAAAAGCACAAGTCGGAAATGGTAACGGCGTCGTGAAGACCATTGTTGCCAACAATCCATTCGCGATTGGTTATATTTCGCTAGGCTCTGTGGATGATTCCTTAAAAGCACTAAGTGTGGATGGTCATGCACCGACCTCTGAAGCCGTGGCAGCGGGTGACTACAAGGTCGTACGTCCTTTCTTGGTCCTTCATAAACAAGGTATGACCTCCGCAGCCGCAGATGAGTTCCTCAACTGGGTGCTGTCTGCAGATGGGCAGAAGATTGTTGTAAGCCAAGGCTATATCGCTGTTAAGTAAATAGAATTTTGGCCCAGCAAATGGCTGGGCTTTGTTTTGTTACATCCTTAGCCATTTTTGGCGTGGAGTTGTTATCATGACCATCGCACCTAAACAGTTAAATAATGTCTCGGGCTCGAGTCTCACTAAACGCCCCCGAGTTGACTGGCGAGAAAAGATTTTTCACGCATTGTTTTTATTCAGTGCCATTGTAGGCGTGTTATCGCTCGCCACCATTGGTTACTTCATTTTCCGCGAGAGTATTCCCGTACTCTCTGCTGCTGGCTTTACCAATATCGTCTTTGGTAGCGAGTGGCTTCCGCCCGCGCTCTACGGCATTGCGCCTATGATTGTGGCGTCATTAGTCTCCACCGCAGGGGCTGTCCTCTTGGGGGTGCCTGTCGCCGTACTCACCGCTATCTTTATCGCGGAAGTGGCACCAAAATGGCTAGCGAATATTATCCGTCCGGCAGTGGAGCTCCTCGCCGGTATTCCGTCGGTGGTCTATGGTTTCTTTGGTCTGGTCATCATCGTCCCGTTGATCCAAGACATCTTCAACGTCCCAGCAGGCAATACCCTGCTTGCTGGTGTCATTGTGTTAGCCGTCATGATCTTACCAACGGTCATTACGGTGTCTGAAACCTCGCTGCGCGCCGTGCCGCGTGCCTATAAAGAGGGCTCTCTCGCCCTTGGCGCATCATCGATGTTTACGATTTTTAAGCTGCTCGTGCCTGCTGCTCGCTCCGGGATCATGACGGGTGTGATTTTAGGGATTGCGCGTGCGTTGGGCGAAACTATGGCGATCATCATGGTGATGGGCAATGCGCCGGCCATGCCAGAGGGTATTCTCGATTCCGCGCGTACCCTTACCGCCAATATCGCGTTAGAAATGTCTTATGCTACGGGCGTGCATGCTAGTGCTCTATACGCCACCGGGATCGTGTTATTGATTTTCATTATGTTACTCAACGGCACGCTGCTTTACCTGAACCGTGAGAAAGCGAGATAAGTTATGTTGTCACGTCGATTACAAGATAAGTTAGCCCTAGGATTCATTTGGACAGCAGCAGGTTTAACTGTCGGCGTTCTGTTCTGGATAATCTGGTACATTCTGAGCAACGGCCTGCAGTATGTTGACTGGTCGTTCATTTCCAGCGACTACACGCGCATTGGTGAGTCTTCCGGGATTTGGCCGATGATTGTCTCCACCATCTATATGGTACTGGCCTCGATTGCCATTGCGGCGCCACTAGGGATCATGACCGCCATTTACCTCACTGAATATGCGAAAGTGGGCAGTAAGTTAGTCAAGGTTATCCGCTTTTGTACTGAGTCACTGGCAGGTGTTCCTTCGATTATCTTTGGTCTGTTTGGCCTCACGTTCTTTGTGGCGGTACTGGGTCTCGGCTTTTCGATTCTTTCCGGTGCCTTGACGCTCAGTATTTTGATCCTTCCGGTGATTATCCGTACCACTGAGGAAGCCTTAATGGCCGTCCCTCAAACCTATCGCGAGGGATCGTACGGACTCGGGGCGTCAAAAATCTACACCATTTGGAAGTTAATCCTGCCCAGTGCGATGCCAGGGATTATCACTTCAATCATACTTAGTGTAGGTCGCGTGATTGGTGAATCTGCACCTGTTTTCCTCACTGCCGGTATGGTGGCACGTATCCCTGACTCATTGCTTGATTCAGGACGCACGCTCACGGTGCATTTATACAAGCTCACGCAAGAGCTTTACACCGTCCATGAGTGGCACCAAGCCTATGCCACTGCCACCGTACTGATTGTTGTCGTGCTGGTTATCAACATGCTAACCAAACTCATTGCACGCCGATTCAACAAAGCGACTTATTAACGCATTCTGAGGTCCGAGATGAACAAATTTGAAATCAATGATTTAAATCTTTATTACGGTAACGGTGAAAACCACGCGCTTAAAAGCATCAACTTGCCGATTCCCGCTAAGCGTGTCACCTCACTGATCGGCCCTTCTGGTTGTGGGAAATCGACCCTATTGCGTTGCTTGAATCGTATGAACGATTTGATTGAAGGGGTCCAAATTGACGGTCGACTCACCATGGATAACCAAGATATCTATGGCAATATCGACGTAGGTGGCCTACGGATTAAAGTGGGTATGGTGTTTCAAAAACCTAACCCCTTCCCGATGAGCATTTATGACAATGTCGCTTATGGCTTACGCGCCCAAGGCATTAAAGATAAAAAGCATCTAGATGCGGTGGTTGAAAAATCACTGCGTGGCGCAGCATTGTGGGATGAAGTGAAAGATCGTCTCAAGGCCCATGCTTTTGGGCTGTCTGGCGGTCAGCAACAGCGTTTATGCATTGCGCGCACGATTGCGATGGAGCCAGAAGTGATTTTGATGGATGAGCCTACCTCTGCCCTCGATCCTATCGCCACGAAAAAAATTGAAGACTTGATGGAGTCATTAAAACAAGACTACACCATTGTCATCGTCACCCATTCCATGCAGCAAGCCCGTCGTATTTCCGACCGCACTGCGTTCTTTTTGATGGGAGAGCTGGTGGAGCATGATGAAACTGCCACGCTCTTTGCCCAGCCGCAAGATGACCGAACGCGAGGCTATGTGAACGGTGATTTCGGTTAAATACGTCGCTGCCAATAAAGTGTCATAGCGTTGTGATTAACTAACTAGGCACTTGTTTGCATCGGTTCCTAACTCCAAACATAACGATAATAAATCACGCGATGGTATATCTTGGCCCCTCTACCGGGGCCTTTTTTTTGATCGGAACAAAAATAAACAAGAAATTGACATTGATACCATCCGCGGACGCGTGCTTGAAAAAGGTTATCAACCCAATGGAGCAATGGCGCACGAAACCCACCGCCCCATTTTCAACGGGGCGATATTTACGTCATCGACTCTCTACTCACCAAAAACTGCTTAATTGCGGTGATCATCCCTTGGGTTAGTTGGTGGAGTTGGTCGTCGCGAATGCAATAGGGTGGCATCACATAAACCAGTTTACCGAACGGGCGAACCCAAATGCCTTGGGCGATCATTAAAGGCTGAATATCGGCCAGATTCACCTGATAGGTCAGCTCTATCACGCCAATTGCGCCAAGCACACGCACGTCCGCCACACATTCCAATGCGCGAGCAGGCGCTAAGCCAGTTTTCAGCTGTTGCTCGATGTGTGCGACGGTCTGCGGCCAGTCACTTTCTAGCAAGGTATCAATGCTGGCGCAGGCCACGGCACAGGCGAGTGGATTACCCATAAAGGTAGGACCGTGCATAAAACAGCCTGCATCACCGCTACAGACAGTATCGGCCACATGGCGGGTGGTGAGCGTGGCGGCCAAGGTCATGTAGCCGCCGGTCAGTGCTTTACCGACGCAGAGTATATCTGGGCTGATCCCCGCGTGGTCGCAGGCAAATAGTTTTCCAGTTCGGCCAAATCCGGTGGCAATTTCATCCACAATCAGCAGTACATCAAATTCATCGCACAGAGCGCGCACTTGACGCAGGTATTCAGGGTGATAAAAGCGCATACCGCCTGCACCTTGCACAATCGGCTCTAAGATCACCGCGGCCAGTTGGCCATGATGGGCGGCGAGTGCGTCGCGCATAGGCTGTATGTCGCTAGGATCCCACTCACCGTCAAAGCGGCTTTGTGGGGAGGGCACAAAATGATGCTGGGGCAGAAACCCTTTGTAGAGTTTGTGCATCGAATTATCAGGATCCGTCACCGACATGGCGGCGAACGTGTCGCCATGATAGCCATGACGCAAGGTCAAAAATTGTGCGCGTGACTCGCCGCGCCCCTGCCAATATTGCATCGCCATTTTAAGCGCCACTTCTACCGACACAGAGCCTGAATCGGCCAAAAATACTTGCGTGAGCGGCGCGGGTGAATGCGCGACCAAGCGCTCACAAAGCGATACCGCGGGCTGGTGGGTGAGACCGCCAAACATGACATGCGACATGTTATCAATTTGCTGATGCGCCGCGGCGTTCAAAGCAGGATGGTTGTAGCCGTGAATGGCTGCCCACCATGATGACATGCCATCAATCAGAACGGTGCCATCTTCAAGATGTAGCTCGGCACCGCTTGCGTGTGAGACAGGTAAGCAAGGCAAAGGATCGAGCGTTGAAGTGTAGGGATGCCAGATATGTTTACGATCAAAATGGGTGTTTATGCTCATAAATAAATCAGATGTAAACCAGTGTGATCTTATTGTATTGACAGGTTAACGTCTGTGGGTAGACTAGCCAAGCATTAAAACGACAACAACAGGGAAAACCGCGTGGAAATAAGACACAACTGGACCGCACAGGACGTGCAAGCATTGTTCGATAAACCCTTTATGGATTTGCTGTTTGACGCGCAGCAAGTCCATCGTGAATATCATCCTGCCAATCAAGTGCAAGTCAGCACGCTGTTATCGATCAAAACCGGCGCGTGTCCAGAAGACTGCAAGTATTGTCCGCAAAGTGCGCGGTATCGCACCGATGTTGAAAAAGAACGCCTGATGGAAGTCGAACAGGTGCTAGAAGCGGCACACAAAGCCAAAGCCTCGGGTGCGACGCGTTTTTGTATGGGCGCTGCCTGGAAAAACCCCAAGCAACGCGACATGCCGTACCTGCTCGATATGATCCAAGGAGTGAAAAGCCTAGGATTAGAAACCTGCATGACATTGGGCATGTTGGATAGCGAGCAGGCCCAAACGCTCTCTGAAGCGGGCTTAGATTACTACAACCATAATTTAGATACGTCGCCTGAGTTTTACGGCAACGTCATTACCACGCGGACCTATCAAGAGCGCCTTGATACCTTATCCAACGTGCGAGAGGCGGGGATGAAAGTCTGCTCAGGCGGGATTATCGGACTGGGCGAAAGTACCCGCGATCGCGCCGGCTTGCTGATGGAGTTGGCCAATATGCCTGCTCATCCAGAAAGCGTGCCGATCAACATGCTGGTCAAGGTGAAAGGCACGCCGCTAGAGAACGTCGATGACGTCGACCCGTTCGATTTTGTTCGCATTATCGCGGTGGCGCGGATCATGATGCCCAAATCGGCGGTACGCCTGTCTGCCGGACGCGAAGACATGAACGAGCAAATGCAAACTTTGTGCTTTATGGCTGGCGCCAACTCGATATTCTATGGCTGCAAGCTGTTGACCACACCAAACTCTGATGAAGACGCGGATATGCAGCTATTTAAAAAGCTGGGTATTAATCGCGAAGCGGTCAGCCAAAAGCCCGATCAAGTCACTGAGCACGACTTACTTGAGCAAGTGGCCGAGCGAGTGGCATCGCGCCCGCAAGAGGGCGATTTGTTCTACGATGCCAGTGTCTAAGCACGATGACTGATACAAGATCAGCGCTGACCCGTCGTTATCAGGACGAGCTGACCGTACGCCAGCAACAAGGCCTGTGGCGGCAAAGTGGTGACAATGCCGTCGCCGAGTCATGGCGCAACTTTGCCGGTAATGATTACTTAGGCCTCGCGCAAGATCCGCGATTGGTCAAAAAGGCGCAGCAGCACCTTGAACGCTGGGGCGTGGGCGCGACGGCTTCGCCGGTAGTATCTGGTTTTACCGCCGCGCATCAATCCCTTTGTGATCAGCTGTGTGACTGGCTGGGTTACCCGCAAGCGGTACTGTTTAACAGTGGTTTTGCCGCCAATCAGGCGTTGCTCTTTACGCTGTTAGGTAAAGACGATGCCTTGTTTCAAGACAAACTCAACCATGCCTCCTTGATTGAGGCGGGTTTATTGAGCCCTGCCACGCAGCGGCGTTTTCGTCATAACGACATGGCACACCTTCGCCAACTGCTCGCAAAGCAAATCCAGCCTTCCGCATCGCTGATTGTCTCGGAAGGGGTATTTAGCATGGATGGTGATGTGTCGCCAACCGAGAGTCTTGCCGCGATTGCCAATCAATCGGGCGCGCTTTGGGCTTTGGATGATGCGCATGGGATTGGCGTGTTAGGGCAAGAAGGCGAGGGCAGCATCAGTCGTGGCGCGCGGCCGGATATTTTAATCGTGACGTTTGGAAAAGCCCTGGGCGTGGCGGGGGCGGCAGTGCTGGCTTCTCCCACCATCATTGACTATTTACGCCAGTTCGCTCGCCATTATGTGTACTCGACGGCTATGCCACCTGCGCAAGCGGCACTCATTGAGGATGCGATGAGGCTGGCACGAACAGAGCACTGGCGGCGAGAAATACTCAGCGCCCATGCTGAACAGCTAGCGCAAGGCCTCCAGGACTGGTTAGAAACTGACTCTGCTTTCGAACCGCATTCCTTCAGTACTCATTCTTTAGATAAGCAGCCCTTCCCGCAACTGCTTGCAACGCCTAGCCCGATCAAGCCGCTGATTATCGGCGATTTGGCAGCATTACAGCAGGTGAATCACGCTCTGATGAAGGCCCATATTCGAGTAGGCGCGATTCGGCCACCGACTGTGCCTGCCAACACCGCACGCTTGCGGATCAGCCTGTCTGCGCAGCATCAAAAAACAGATATCACTGCACTGATTGAGGCGCTTAAGCCGGTATTAGCGAGCGACAAAACGTGTGGGTTGACAGCATGACCGTCGCCGATAAACAAGCGATTGCTCGAGCGTTTGGTCGAGCCGCGCCCCATTATGACGACAGTGCGACGCTGCAGCGCCGAGTGGGCCAGCGGTTGATGGCATTGGCTGAGCTCGAGCGCAAGGATAGCCCGCATGACACCGTCTTAGATGTCGGCTGTGGCACCGGTTATTTCACTCAGCAGTGGATGACGCATGCCAAGACAGTGATTGGACTGGATCTCAGCGCCCCCATGCTTGCAACGACAAAAGCGCGCTGTGGCGATGCCATGCTAGGTGTACAAGCAGATGCGGAGCATTTGCCGCTGGCTGATAACAGTGTCGATCTAGCATTTAGCTCGTTAGCGCTGCAATGGTGTGACGATTTGCACGTGCCATTGGCGGAGCTGCGTCGGGTCGTTAAACCCGGCGGGCAAATTCTTGTTTCGACACTGCTTACCGGATCCTTGTATGAACTCGACAGCGCGTGGCAACAGGCATGTAGCACGTCACGGGTGAATCGCTTTATCTCTTTATCTGGATTACAGCAGGCGACCCAACGCGCTGGGCTGACGCACGCAACCGTGTTGCAAGAAAGCGAACAGCTGACCTTTGCCAATGCCAATGCGGTGATGAAAAGTTTAAAAGGCATTGGTGCCACCTATCGCCCGCAAGGTACGGGGCAGCAAGGGCTGGCGACAAGAGCGCAGTTTAGTGCGGTAGAAAAGGCGTATCAGCGTTTTGCGCTCGCCGCCAACACCTTACCGGCGACCTATCAAATTGGTTACATAGTGATTAACCATCATGCATGACAGTTACTTTATTACCGGCACCGACACCGAAGTAGGGAAAACCTATACCACGGCGGCGCTGTTGCACGCTTTTATCGCGCAAGGCTATCAAGCGGTGGGTTACAAGCCTGTCGCCGCTGGTGCTGATTTAGCGCCTGATCACCAACTAAATAGTGACGCTGTCACTTTGCAGCGAGCCAGTGCGATTGCATTGCCGTATGCCGCGATCAACCCAGTTTTATTAGAAACGCCATGTTCGCCGCATTGGGCGGCCGCGTTAGCCAATACGCCCATTAATACCCAGATGCTGAGCGATGGGCTAGTACATTTAAAACAGCAGGCTCGCCCGGTATTGGTAGAAGGTGCCGGCGGCTGGCAAGTGCCACTGAGCGAGACGGAAACGCTTGCCGATTGGGTGATTACCCATCAGCTGCCAGTGATCATGGTGGTGGGGATTAAACTTGGCTGTTTAAACCATGCTTTGCTCACTGCAGAGGCCATTCGTGCCTGCGGGCTTGAATTAGCCGGATGGGTGGCAAACGCCGTGGATCCCAAGGCGCAGCACAGTGATGAAATGGTGCGCTATCTTGACGCGCATTTAGATGCGCCTTGTCTCGGGCACTTGCCGTTTGCTGCCGATGCTTCGCCAACACAACGCGCGAGTCACTTAGATATTGCGCAGTTGTAAACAATTTATGGAAATGTAGCGATCAAAAAAGCCAGCGCTATACTGGCTTTGTCTATTCAGTAGATGATGCAGATAGACCGTTACTTTTGGTCGCCCCGCACGCCCATTAAGCTTTGCTGTATCTCTGCCATTTGACGTGCCGCCGACGCGTCATCTGCCGCTAATCCAAGCTCTGAACAGGCTTCATCAAAGCTCATGCCAAGATGACAGGTTAAGATGTCGATCGCGACGCGGTAATTTTCTTGCTCTGCCATGGTCTCACTCCATTGATAACGCGTTGCAAGGATGACGTATGCAACAGTTTGTGATTTATACTGTCTTATGAGGGTGTCTGCGCGTTGCGAAACAGCCTCGTGAGTGTCGTAGTTTTAAACAACTGGGTATAAATTAGCCTGACTCGAGCGCGAAGACAACTCGACCAAAGTCTATAGTCGTGGCTTTTTGTCTTTTTTATTGGCTTTTTCTGTATTGTTTATTTTTAAACCAATGAAAAATAAGACAAATATAT
>NZ_MUFF01000045.1:0-9977 GCF_001996105.1 Salinivibrio sp. IB643 | reverse complement strand
CGATAGTGCGCAGCGCGTTGCCGATTTTCTGTGAGTGCATCGCGGCATGGCCATCTAATTGATACAAGAATTTACTTTTGTCGCCTTTGCCGCCACCCATTACCAGCTCTTGAGAGGGGTAGACCGCTTGCCCTTCGCCCAGTTGGCAGTAAGCTTCAACATGGATAAGCGCATGCGCTTCTGTCAGACCATATTGGATCACCTCTGCTAGCGCGGTGACATCGGGGTGCGCGTCAAAATCACGTAAGCTGAATTCATAACTATCAAAGCTAAATTGCTTCTCGCCCGCGGTGACCACCACCTTGACTTGCTCGGCACCGACACGGTTGCGCCACAAAAAACGCCCATTAGCAATGTTGTGCGCGTAACGTTGCGCCAATTCTTTAAAACCGGTTTCTGATTGATAGTCACGCACTTTATCGGCCAACGCTTGCTGATAGTCCGGATTATTACAGGTTGACGGCACATGCAACCCGCTGAGCACGCGCAGTGAGAAGGTCACTTTGAGCGTATCAGCATCATGCGGTAGTGCCGCAACATCAACCGTTTGTAGGTTTGGTTTAGATACTTCCGCATCCAGCTTAGCGGGATCATTGGCGGTGGCCGCTTTTAAGCGGTTAGAGATGGTGCCTCGCACTGATTTTTCACCCACATGAATGGATTGCCAATCGCCTTTTTCCCAGTTGCCGGCATACATTAGTGCATCGGAAGGCATCAGTTTCGCCTCAAAAGCAAACACAGAAGGGTTAGTCAGTTTTTTATCAGCCATGATGAAATCTCCTTAATTACAAAAAGTCGGGGTCAAAGTCAGTGTCGTCATCGGTTGTGGGAACAACGTCAGGTTCAATGGGTTCGGCATGTGTCGCTGCCGTCACACGGGCAAGGTACCAAGGGTAATCACCGTGATACCGCCAGCATGCCTCGTCGATATCAGTGAGCCGGTGGACGCTGCGCCACTCTCCCACGCTGTAAGCCGCTTCCACAAAACTTACCGGCACCTCGGGGTCGCGCACATTAGCGACCTCGCCTGCGGCATAACAAGAGGAAACCGCGCGGTAGCCCGTCATAATCGGCACAAAGTATCCTGGTTCAGTTTTTTTCACGCGCTGCCATTGCGCCGGAATGGGTTGGTTATCGTCGTCAGGTGCGCTTTCACCATCGGCGACGGCTTGGTACGCCAAGATGGCAAACTCACACCAAGCATCAAATAAGCTAGCCTGCGTATTGTGTTGCAATAGCTGTTGATGATGCTGGGCGAGATAATCATGTCTATCACAAAGGACAAAGCCCGGCATGAGACGGCGCAACGCTTTTTTCTGCATACTTGCATCCGCGAGCAGTTCAATCTCGCCAATCGCTAAGATTTGCCCACCCGCGAGCCGTCGCTGAGGCGCTAAATCTTTCACCGCCGTGATCAACTGCGCTGCCGCGGCTTTATCACCGGCAATCAGCCCCTCAACCTCAATCAGCAAAGAGATTTGCATATTCATGCGTCCTTCTTCATTGATCGATGCTGTCTCGCCTTTGGCGTTCACCGGATTGCGGGTTAAGGCAAAGACATAGTCGCCCCACCCTGTGGGCTGCCGTGCATGAACGTTGTTTTTATGGCTCACCACGGTCACGCCACCCAAATGCAATCCCATCGTATCGGGAAGTTGACGTGATAGCGCATGGGCAAAGCCGAGAAAGTGCGTGATCGCCGGAAAACCATAAGTCAGCCCTGCGATCGCGTTCGCGTTTTGCACCTCAATGTGCTTAAGCAATAGATACTGTGCCATTATCGGRTCTCCTCAAATTGAGGCGTGTCGCGCTCAAACGCTTTTAGYTGGGTTAGGAACACTTTGCGGATGTAATYRAAYTCCGTATCACCAAGCAGATAGTGTTGTTTGTCCTCRAGCTGGCGCAGTAACCAAGCAGCAAAATCAGAGGCSACAGTGTCCAGCCASKCTTGTGCSTCACGCTCWCGCTGAAATTGCGCGYCKGGGTTRTACACATCCAGCCAAAGTGCGTGTTCACGTTTTAGTCGGCAYGCSTKATCATCARYGCCTTGRCTCCAACCGGCTGCGACTTGCAGCTGAACCCGTGCGGCATAGTCAAACACCAAGTCAGTGAGTGGCAGAATAAAGTCATGGTCACGMCGATAACGRGTGGCAAAGTTGCGGTCCCKTTCGGTWARRCTYGCCARAAAGGCGCGAAAATCGTGAAGCAAATGRCTGGCTTGGTAGGCTAAACGGCGRTTGAAGATRCTGGTTTGCTTGCTAGGATCCTCCGGCTGYTGCTGATAGCTTGGMGGCGCWGCATTGAGYAAAAAGCCCTCGCCTTGGCGATTACTATTCATATTCAATAGTGAGATGTTCTGTTTATTTGCTCCGCCAAAAGCTTGTTTAACAGTGTGCGGAAAAATTTCCCATCGCGCCGGATGATAATACTGTTTATTCTTTGCCTCGCGAATCGCTTTGACTCTCTCTCCAAACCGTGTTGCGCGCACCTTGGTGTACAGTGTGTGCGCAAGGCTGGATGAATATAGCGGGCACAGCAGGTTATACTCGCCCTCATGCACCGGAAAGTAGGTTTGCTTAATTAAATTATGGGCTGACAACGTCTGATCATTCAAAGCCAGTGAAAAGCCCGCACGCCAAGTCTCTAGCAAGGTAGCGTCATCCGTGAGTGGCTTAAGCGCGTTGATATGGCCGGCTTGCAACTGAGAAATGAGCGAGTCACCTTCCACAGTGACTTTTAAAAAACGTGCCACATCCATATCAGCCGCATTGCCGACCGCATCAATGGTTTTATCGGTCAGCGAATAGCTGGTGAGGTAGCGAGACTCGCTCTTATCGACCTCAGTGACTAGCATACTGCTCGCTCTGGCATCGCTATGAACAAATTTGGGGCAATGCGTGGCAAGGCTGATTTTTTTGGCTCGCTTCGCGGCGTCTGTAACCCAGTGAATTGGCTCATACTTCGCTTCGATCGGCGCGGCTTTTTCCGCATAATCGGCATTAGCAATCGCCTCTTGCTCTTGGCTGGCGGCGGCTTTTAAGGCCTTATCGCGCGCCTTTTGCAAGGGCTCAAGCTTCGGCTCCTTACGCTGTTCAATATACTCGAGCAGCGCATCATATAGGCTGTGTTCCATAAGCGCTTCCTTCTATCCTTCAAGACAACAATGTCTAGCTTACCGCCATAACAAGCAACTATCAATAACCTTATAATAGTTATCAAATTTTAAATATTGGATGGTGGTCAAGGTAAGATTTGAGCTTTGGAATAGAACTCCGCTATACTGCCTACTCTATCGCATCGATAGCTTAGAAATTATAWTRKTTWTCAAACRGTTAYACTGCCGCATAGGCAGCTTATTTCTGAGGGCAATACACGTTGCTCTCTTTTTATTCCCGAAAAGCACCCAGCTGTGGATGCCAACACCAAGTGATGTTTTGGCTTTCCCGCTCAGCCGCGAGGCGTATTTCGCCCAAATGCTGGCTCGCTTTTTTAATCGACCATCCCAGTTGGTCAGCAAAGTGCTGATAAACAGCTTCCGGATCAACGTCAAACCACCAATAGCAACCGGCTGCTAACGAGATCTCGACAGGTTTAAAGCGATATGAGTGATCGGCGTATTGGTAGGGATAACGTGAAGTATCTAACTGTTGCCAAGCTAGTTTGTCATCGTCGTTATAAGCCAGCACAAAGCTTTCTTGGCGCTGACTGTGACGAAACGGGGTACGCCGGATCAGTTCGCCGCTCCAGCTAGCATGTTTACCGGGAAAACGTAGCCCAGCGGCTTGGCTGACAAGCGTATCGTTCCACCAAAGCTCGGCTTCCTTACCGGTTCGAAAAAAATCAGGTTGATACTTTTCCCCGCCCGTGAGTTCCAACGTAAAGCGCAACGCACGGTGTTCCTGTACGCCCCAATGCGCCACCGGTTTGGCCACTTTCTTTGCCGACGACGCAAATATAAAGGCAGATTTTTCCAGCTTGGGTATTTCCTGAATGCGCGGCGTGGCGGAAATTGCCGTTAGCCCTTCATCAAGCGTGACCTTGTAACCTTTTTTTAGCGGGATAGCGGTGCTTTCAAAGCCTGGCTTACAATAAGCGGGATACTTGCCTTTTAACGCACGTACATTCTGATCGAGCACATGAATATTGGCGGTTGTTGGTGCTTGCTGACGGTGACGTTGTACCCGCCCCGCCAACTGAATTAAGGCACGCATTGAACTCGGTTCGGCAATGGCCCAGTCATAATCGTGATCGCGTCCTACTTCCACCACCGCCGTGCCCACCACCACAAACATCAGATGTTTGGCATCACAGTGTTCAATAGCATGACGAATCTCCGGCTGTTCGAAAATCGCCCCTTCATCATGGCGATTTAACGCCGCATCAAGACGGCTTTCTCGATAAGAACGCAACGCCAGCGGAAACTGGGAGTGGTAAGGACAAATAAAGATCGCATGATCCGGTTCCGGTGAGATTTGTACCAGCGCCCGAGTCAGCGCGACCATTGGGTTAATATTAGCCATGCGCACCACGCCTACCGACACCGTTTTGCCGGATGCATGGGTTTGATGATGTGCATGGTGCAACTGATGGATATGGGTATGGATAAGTTGCGCTAGCGGCCCAAAATCGAGGTTAGGTTCGCTGGATGTTGAAGGAACAGCCAAAGAGGTAATCGCGGAGGTGTCTACCGTCTCCCCTTTTCGCAACACTTGCTGTGCGCCCTCTAATCGCTTAACGCGTTTTGAGACAAAATCACGGTGGTAAGTCACGTAATCGGTTTTACTCGTCACCGTCTGGATCTCGCTGGTAAATTCATCAAACCAGCCGCAAATCACAGGCGTACTGTCAGCGCCGTTTGTCGAGGCGTTCTCACCAAACTGGGCATGATTAAACTGCGCCCTGCCCGCGCGATAGGCATCAAACAAGCTTTTTGCTAGAGAAGGCGGCAAAGTCGCCGATGAAAGCAACACCCGAGACCCTAACATGCCTGCCCAATTAACTAAGCGACACAGCGCCGGTAGGTCTTCAAGACCAAAATCATCGGGCTCATCAAGGACTAAGTCAGTACTGAGCAGACGCAACATGGGCGCCATTTGATGGCCGCCACGCAGGCTTTCAGTAGCGGGCATCAGATGATCAATCGTGCTCACTAACACCGGCGCACTGACCAGTTTCTCCAGCTTAGGCTGATTATTCAGCCAGTGTTTCAACCGGCCATCGTAAATTTGCCCTTCATAGCTGATAAACAGTTGCTCGAGAAAATCTTCGGTGGATTCACTGCCGCCGGTGGGCTGGTGTGACGTATTTTGTACCTCGTGCAAACGCTGGATGGCTTGCGAGCCAACGAGCACGGCCAACTCATCATCGCCGAGTTTCAGCAGCTCACGATAGGCATCGCCGGTTTGCAAGGTGAGTGTTCTCAACCCCAGCGCCACCGAGAAACGACACCCCTGCCAAGGATCGGATAACGCATACATAATGCGCGCGTTGGCGATGGTTTTCCCACAGCCTGTCGACGCCATATTAATGCCGAAAAAGCCCTGCGTTTCCGAGTCAGTGGTTATGGTTTTGGTTTTACGATAGGCGATATCTTGCCAGCGATACTTCTCTTTTTCGGCGCCTTGGCTAAAGCGACGGTGCTGGGCAATCGCCGGCAAGGTCCATTTGAGCGAAGGTAAATTCTCCGCAAAGCGTCTCGCATTAATGGCCACGCCGATATTGTGCTCATCCAACTGTTGTTTAGGTGGCGCGTTTTTGCGCTTACCTTGAGACTGGTCTGTGTTAGCAATCGGCGCGTAGTGGCCATCGCGCCATTTGGGTTTGGACTTTTCCAACGGAAGCGACGAATAATAGCGATCCGCCAGCATTAATGATAAACGTGCCATATGGCTGACAAACCGCTGCGATAACCAATCAACTTGTCCATGAGCGCTCCACGGATATTGGCGGGCACGCTGGGCTAATTGACGCGCTTTTTGTTGCCAAGGCTGGCTTAAAAATGGTGTGCCATCGGGAAAGCGCCAATTATCGGCAAGCGCTTGCGGGTCATATTTACCAAGGTTAAGCGCGTTGGGTGCATTCCAGTGGCTGCCAAAGCAACGGCTGAGCCATTGGTCAATTTGCGATAGCTCAACCGGTGCCTTGTCGGCATCATAGTTCACGGGCAACCGATGGTGCGACACAATAAGCCAAGCCACGATGCGTGCAAATGGTGATAAGTCACTAAAAGCAGGCTGATAGCCTTCTGCTTCGGTAAATAGTCGCGCCAGTAGCGCTGCTTCATGCTCAGCGGCGGTCTCAGGCGTCAGTGCCCTGAGTTCATCAAGCCATTGCTGGTCCTTTTTACCCTTGGCAAACGCCTCGAACAAACGCAAAGATACCCATTCATGGCGGTATGGCTCGCCTTGGTGTGCCGTTTGGCCGCGAAGCTTTTGCTGAAACAACGCATTGGCTTTGCCAAAATCGTGAAACAACCCCGCCATGGCCGTTGCCAGCACGATCACTTCATTAAGCTGCCAACCCTGCTCCCATTCCTTGTGGCCAAGGTCCAGCTCAGTGCGATTGACCGGTACATTCCCTTCTAAGTTAAACTTGCGGCGATTACCCACAATCCACACCAGTTGGCTATGGGTCCTCGAACGAACCCAATGACAACTGACGGCGGTGCTGCGGCTGGCGGTTTTGCTTAGCATTTTTCGCACCGTGTTTAAGCCATCTTCGGTGATCAGCGTTTGCCAGGTGTTATCACCTATTCGGTTAGCAAAGGCATCGAGCACGCGGCGGGTTTTCTTCAGTGCCTTTTTCTCGCACTGAGAAATAAAAGTCACCATCATAATTGCTGCTCCGTTATCTCATCCTCAGAGTAATCTTGCAGCGCAATGGCTTTGATGGTGTTGAATAYAAAGTCCATCGCTTTGTGCTCAATAAAGGCTTGCAGGACTTGCTGGCGAAATTCTTGTTCGGTGGCGTTTTCTTTGGCGCATACAAACGCCCAAGGCAGTACAATGGCATCTTTGATTAGGTCAGCGGCATCAAACACCAGCGCGCCACGGCGGGTTTTGCCATGCATCACCGCAAATCCGTGCGGGATCCCAAGCACCCACAAACAACTCGCCGCCAAGCCATAGGCTAAGTAGTTGCCATGATTTAAAAAGCGGTTGGCGAGATCGTCGGCTTCATGCTGGCGTTTAAAGCTGGTTTTTTGCGTGCGGTTGGCGGCGTGTTTGTAGAGCGCTTTGGTCAGCTGCGCTTCGGTAAGCAATAAATCAGCTGACTTGCTGGCCGTCTCGGTTCGCTCCACAAAGGTGTCGAGCGCGCCAGCCAATTCGGCCACATCGAACCCTTCAAGCTTAAGTTCACGGCTCGCTTGCCAGACCTGCTTTAAGTAACTCAAACGAGCTAGCTGAAAAGCCTTTGCAGCATCCAGTCGCTTTTGATCATCAAACCAAAAGGATAACCAACCTTGCAGATATTCGGTGGGCCGATACTCGCTTTGTGGCGTAAACCATTCGACCTCGGTTGCCATATGCAGCGGTGTGCCCCCACCTCCGCAGAATCCAACCAGAACGCCTGCTTGCGACAGCATACGCATCGCCGCTTGCGTGATTGACGTGCCGGTGCCGAGCAATAAGACGGTGGTATTGGCAATGGGGATATTAAAGTAGAGGTTTTCGCGTTTCGCTTCCGCCAAGTACAACACACGCCCGTCTTTTTGCATCACGCGACAATGCTCGAGGTAGTACATATTGGCGCGTTTGGAATGAAGGATGGTTTTAAGATCAGAAGGCGAGAGATCGTCCATGGGTGTCCCTTTCGTGATTGTCCCGAGTGACAAGGCACATCACTCACAAGCACCAAAAAGGTAACACAAACCGCATCAACTGCCCGTGAAACAAGGCACACTTTAATGTTTGAAGGAAGATCGCTTTATGAGTGCGTATGTCAGTAATGTTCAATCACAATGCGCGCACTAACCAATAGTGAAATGGTTAAGATTCTGTGTCCAAGTTGTTAATCAGTTCATCGATTGAAAAATCATCGACAAACGTGTCACTCGCCGACTGTCGAGCCCCCTCATCAAGATGTGCGCGCAACACATCCAGTTTGGTTTTGCGTTCCTCAAGCGTGCGTAATGCATCACGAACAACCTCGCTAGCAGAGCCGTACCGGCCACTTGCTACCTCGTTTTTAATAAACGCTTCCCAGTGTTCCCCTAAGCTTAAACTTGTTGTCGCCATAACTATCTAACTTATTCACAAATATGAATAATGAATATAGCGCTTTTGTCAGTGACTCCCAACTTTTAACTCATATTGATTCAGCCGAACAACGTTGGTGTACAGCAGCACACATAAAGATTCTCATTTAAGCTTGGTATGACTTACGCTATGCACCATCGTCGTCAAATTAGCACTGATCGTGACAGGCGCCCGTTGGCAATGTGCACCTATCCAACACCGTGCTGGGGCTTGTGTCACCTACGCCAATGGTATCATCGGGCCAAAAGTGGCTGTTCCGATAACCAATGTAAGCCAATGACACCGCCGATATTAAAATGGTGTGTAGGTCGGACAAGCGCCAGTGCGATGTCTGTCATGTATTACCCAAGCGGACTGCGCGCCTCCGACATCGAGGCCAACGATTAACCTCTGAGCGTGACAGACGGCCAGGTCGTTAATCTTTTCTAAGCTGCCTGTGCGGCAGTGAACGAAATAAAATTAAATAAAGAATTAATAATACGTTTCTAAGCTGCCTGTGCGGCAGTGAACACATCAAGACGCTTTCGACCATCACGCCAATCTTTCTAAGCTGCCTGTGCGGCAGTGAACGATGCCTATCCGCTTTGGCGTGGTGAGTATTTTTTCTAAGCTGCCTGTGCGGCAGTGAACGATGGTTGGCGCGCGTCAGTATCCATTAGGTATTTCTAAGCTGCCTGTGCGGCAGTGAACATTATGATTGGYGGCGCGGTCAGTGCAGAAAATTTCTAAGCTGCCTGTGCGGCAGTGAACACAATCGGTATTTTGTAGAGATATACTGTGGCTTTCTAAGCTGCCTGTGCGGCAGTGAACAAAAAGTAACACCGCCAGCCATAGCACAAAATTTTCTAAGCTGCCTGTGCGGCAGTGAACATGCGCGATCATTTAGGCTTACAGCCGATTGATTTCTAAGCTGCCTGTGCGGCAGTGAACATGGTTAAAAGAGATCTAGAGTGTCCCAACAATTTCTAAGCTGCCTGTGCGGCAGTGAACTATCCAAAAAACCCTTTGACAATTCTGAACATTTTCTAAGCTGCCTGTGCGGCAGTGAACGAAACGCTGAATCATCACCATAAACGCCCTGTTTTCTAAGCTGCCTGTGCGGCAGTGAACTCTTGAGGGCTGACCATCTGCGCGCCGGGTGCTTTCTAAGCTGCCTGTGCGGCACTGAACCCCGACAGCGGCGAGCGATACGAGGTGCGACATTTCTAAGCTGCCTGTGCGGCAGTGAACACTTTGACGGCATCGTTTTCGTAAGGTTTTCCTTTCTAAGCTGCCTGTGCGGCAGTGAACATACATGAATGTCAAAGCCGAGATAGACCACATTTCTAAGCTGCCTGTGCGGCAGTGAACAATGACACTGGCACTATGTAACCGACGTCAGCTTTCTAAGCTGCCTGTGCGGCAGTGAACAGATCGCCATTCATCCCCCTTAACTGCGGTTTTTTCTAAGCTGCCTGTGCGGCAGTGAACACGGCAAATCAGCGCGAGTAGAACTATCAAACTTTCTAAGCTGCCTGTGCGGCAGTGAACCATTCCGACGTCAGCTTTCTAAGCTGCCTGTGCGGCAGTGAACAGATCGCCATTCATCCCCCTTAACTGCGGTTTTTTCTAAGCTGCCTGTGCGGCAGTGAACACGGCAAATCAGCGCGAGTAGAACTATCAAACTTTCTAAGCTGCCTGTGCGGCAGTGAACCATTCATCGAATCCACGGCAGAAGGC
>NZ_MUFF01000044.1:0-10773 GCF_001996105.1 Salinivibrio sp. IB643 | reverse complement strand
TTTCTAAGCTGCCTGTGCGGCAGTGAACCCTAGAATGCGAATGCTCGTTTCCATCGAGCATTTCTAAGCTGCCTGTGCGGCAGTGAACCCGCCGTGGCGGCCACGGCCGCGTAACCCAACTTTCTAAGCTGCCTGTGCGGCAGTGAACCGAAAGCCGGATTGTTTCGCGCGCGCCGCTTTTTTCTAAGCTGCCTGTGCGGCAGTGAACGCTCGGCGACCTCCTCCAAAAGCACTTTTAACTTTCTAAGCTGCCTGTGCGGCAGTGAACCTGGGCGAACTAGGCGGTGAAGCAACCGGATTTTTCTAAGCTGCCTGTGCGGCAGTGAACGCAAGCAGGTTGAAAACGCGATGGGCCGCAGTTTTCTAAGCTGCCTGTGCGGCAGTGAACTAACTAAGTGATGCATGATTGCCTCTTTGAGATTTCTAAGCTGCCTGTGCGGCAGTGAACATCCAGTGCCGGGTTTGGTCACCCGGACGCACTTTCTAAGCTGCCTGTGCGGCAGTGAACACATGAATAAAATGGCAATGAACGATTACCTGTTTCTAAGCTGCCTGTGCGGCAGTGAACCCAGCAAACGTCCATCTTGCTTCCCTCGACATTTTCTAAGCTGCCTGTGCGGCAGTGAACACCGACTGACTCTCTGTTGCCTGGGGCAAACCTTTCTAAGCTGCCTGTGCGGCAGTGAACATGCGCAGCTCGGGCTGATGAATATCTGCAATTTTCTAAGCTGCCTGTGCGGCAGTGAACGTCCTCGTCGTCTCAGAGTCACCGCTGAGTTCTTTCTAAGCTGCCTGTGCGGCAGTGAACTTCAGTTTGTCGCGGGTGGGGATCCACGGCGCTTTCTAAGCTGCCTGTGCGGCAGTGAACCGCAGCATCAGCTCAGACACAGTGATCACCATTTTCTAAGCTGCCTGTGCGGCAGTGAACTAATCGCTGGGAAGGCCGCATCGCTAATCTTTTTTCTAAGCTGCCTGTGCGGCAGTGAACATCAAGCGAGCTCGCGTTCTCCATGTCAGTGTTTTCTAAGCTGCCTGTGCGGCAGTGAACGCCTATGACGCCGCCAACGATCCAAACATTAATTTCTAAGCTGCCTGTGCGGCAGTGAACAGCTCGCCATCGATGTTTTGATGCAGGCTGTATTTCTAAGCTGCCTGTGCGGCAGTGAACGCCATCTGCACCGCATGGCGGTATTGCGGACGTTTCTAAGCTGCCTGTGCGGCAGTGAACGAGCAATGCGCCCGCCTGTGAATTTACTTGATTTTCTAAGCTGCCTGTGCGGCAGTGAACTTTGAGTTCGCCGAGGTCGATGCGTACTACATTTTCTAAGCTGCCTGTGCGGCAGTGAACGATTTCTCGGCGCCAGCGAAATACCGCAAAGGTTTCTAAGCTGCCTGTGCGGCAGTGAACGTGGCCTTAGGGTTGGTCACGAACGCGCCTGCTTTCTAAGCTGCCTGTGCGGCAGTGAACACGGCAAATCAGCGCGAGTAGAACTATCAAACTTTCTAAGCTGCCTGTGCGGCAGTGAACCATTCATCGAATCCACGGCAGAAGGCGTTGGTTTTCTAAGCTGCCTGTGCGGCAGTGAACCTAATCGGCGTATCGTCTGCTTGTCCCTCTTTTTTCTAAGCTGCCTGTGCGGCAGTGAACACCTGATTTGTCCGCAAAGCGCACTTTCTTCATTTCTAAGCTGCCTGTGCGGCAGTGAACGCTCAATGATGAGTTGATGCTAACGCGTGCTCTTTCTAAGCTGCCTGTGCGGCAGTGAACCTGTTAAAACCAACACCCCAGCCAACGGAAAATTTCTAAGCTGCCTGTGCGGCAGTGAACGGCACCGCCAGGCAAGCGGCGGATCCTTTCATTTTCTAAGCTGCCTGTGCGGCAGTGAACTCTATGGTGGGCTGGTTGGGGCAGCTTCGGCTTTTCTAAGCTGCCTGTGCGGCAGTGAACAAGCCGTTTTGCCGCGCTTGCTTGGCAGCATGTTTCTAAGCTGCCTGTGCGGCAGTGAACACTCCGATGCAATGGACGTGGCCGGCTTTATTTTTCTAAGCTGCCTGTGCGGCAGTGAACAACGCACCGCTACCGTTTGGCGGCTTTCCGACTTTCTAAGCTGCCTGTGCGGCAGTGAACGTGTTGATTTGAGGTTGTCGGGTTTTTCAACCTTTCTAAGCTGCCTGTGCGGCAGTGAACAGGCGGGCTGGGTGCGTGTGCGTTACGGCTTTTTTCTAAGCTGCCTGTGCGGCAGTGAACTATAGAATAACGAAATAATAGCCTGTGACAACAGGCCGTTAGGATAAAAATCGTTTTTTACCCTTATTAAAAACGCCCAGTCGTAACTGACTGTATTCGCTATTTATTTCTAAATATCCCAAAAACAAGGGTAAAAGCATTGCTCAGTCTGAGGGCTCACGCTGATCGGTCTTTCATGCTCKACGCGTACTGTTTGCCACTAGAGCAAGGAGACCGATATGGCATTGAACGAGCAACCRGGAGACATTGACCGGATCATTGAAATGGCGTGGGAAGATAGAACCCCGTTTGAGGCGATTGAGACGCTGTATGGCTTGCGTCAGGATGACGTCATCGCTTTGATGCGGCGCGAGTTAAAACCACGCAGCTTTAAGGTATGGCGTGAGCGGACGCGCGGGCGTAAAACCAAGCATCAGGCCCTACGTTCAGAGCACGTCTTACGTAGCCATTGCAAGACGCAATACAAAATAAAATCCGCCAAAAAGTGATAGGTTTAGCGATAGATCGTGTTTTGTGAATAACGTGGATGCGTTAATTGGGCGTCTCCGAAACGTTACGGGAAGGTGACAGCCAATTTGTCACTTTCTTATAACACGAGGCTTGCGTGCCAAAACTCATAAATAACTAAGTCAACCTTTTAAATATCAGGTAGTTAAAAAGTTAAACACCGACTAATCCAACCAGTTATCCACAGTTTCTGTTGATAGTAAATGCACAACATAAAACTTATTTAAAACATATAAATCATGCATTTACCGAGGTAAAAAGGTTTTTTATAGAAATTTCTTGACGACGCTGAGGATAAGGAAGCAATCCATCCTTTAGTTTAACCATCGACGCGCAACTTCCATCAACAACTTATCTTTATAGGGATGAGCAAGCAACGTTACCCCATAGGGCACGTTATCGTGAGTGAATAAAGGCATTGTTAGTTGTGGTAATCCACACACATCGGCTAACGCCATAAGGCGGCGCTGGGCGAGATTAAAGGTATCACTGGCGGGTTGGTCTGCATCACGGGGCAAAATCGCGCCTGGTGTTGAAGGCATAATCAATACCTTATCACTCGGCCACATGGCGGTAATGGTATCGCGTAGCTGCTTGCGCGTTTTCTTGGCCTGATAATGGGCTTTGTAATCCACTTCCCGCAGCCGTTCAAGGTAGCTTTGGGTTGAGGTAGGTAAGTCAAGTTCGGCGCTGTCTAGCCAAGCTTGATAGATCAGTAAAAATTCTTGACTGGCAATCGCAACTTGGGTTTTCTCTACCCGAGTAAGCACTAATTTATTCATCGCTAAGGTGGTTTCTTGGGGAAGGTGAAGCTGTTCGAGGTGTTGATAGACCTGCTTCATTGCTTCATCCGAGTAAAACAAGGCAAAAATTGGCTCAGCAATGACCACGCCTTGAATATTGGTGACCGCGGTTGAGGGCTTTGCCACCAGCTCTTGAAACTGGTTTAAATGTCCGAGACTCGCACTGCACACGCCAATATTATCAAAGGTATCAGCCATGGCGATTATCCCGGTAGTATCGACCAAACCAGGCGTGGGCCGATAGCCATAGAGGCCGCAATGCGCGGCGGGGATCCGCACGCCCCCGAACGCATCATTGCCTAAACCCAGATCCGCCAGTTTTTTCGCCACTGCGACTGCGATACCGGCATTGGCACCACCCACACGGTATTGACGATAGTGGGGGTTGCGAAGTTCGGCATAAAAAGGATTAAATCCGGTGATACTAAAGCCGAGCGGATCGATTTGCACCTGGCCGATCACACTGGCACCCTGCGCCATCATCGTTTTCACCACGCCCGCATCTTGGCTTGCGGCTGTGCGCGTTTCCGACCAAGCCGGAATGCCTATCCCTGACACACACGCTTCGAGCGATACCGAATGCGACACCGCTATCTTGTGRCGCCGAAATACGCCGCTTGCACTGTCTTGCCGCGGTGGCTCAAATTGGTGCGCGAACATCGCTTGATCGAGCATAGTGACTGGCCTCAAATAAGTGTTATTGCTTACYGATCAGTGTAATACATTCAGGCGATACTGAGYTGARATTCCTTCTATCTGACGGTTGCCATMTTTAACCTTGAACACTCGCGGTAACGCTGCCTACTCACGGTTCACCGCAGTAAGATCCGRTGTTTGTCGGCACGATTGTTCAAACSCCCTTAACTTCGGGGTCAGATCAGCACTTACAAAGGTGTCRTCGAATATTTGTACCTTACGTGCYAATTGCCAACTATCGATAGATGCCCCTTGGCCATAAGGAATCGCATACACATGAAAATGCTGCCGCTGYGCRACGTAATCGAGATTAGGTGGCACGCGCAACGGTTGATAACTGCGGTTCAAATAGATGTAAAAATCGCCCACGCAATTTGCCACGATGTATGAGCCTTGTTGACTACGCAGCGCGAGATACGGCTGGGCGATATCAGTATATTGATTGATATGCCATTTTTCTGCCGTCGGGTTGAGTTCAATCATCGGCGCGGCCGGTATACTCGGTGGCGGTGCTGAGGGCGACTGAGTGGCGGCAACAGTATCAACCGGCTTAGAGGCTGGTGGCTTGKGATTAATGATACGTACACGTTGCGCGGTATCAGGCTGGCTGTCACCGATAAGTGGAGCAAGCCACCGTTGCCATTGCYCAAAAGGCACCATTACCAGTGCAATGGCGCACCATGAGGCCAATACCCAACGCCAAGCCAGCCCGAGTTTGGCCGGTTTTAAAGTGACTGGAGTGGCTTTATGCGTCAGCTCCGTTTCTAGCTGTTCCACGCGCGTTAACGCGTCTTTAAGCTCACGGTTGCGTTGTGTGGCCTCTTTTTTTTCTTTGTCGTGCTCACGTGTCAGGCGCGCATGTTGTCCGTCTAATGATTGGTGCTGACGCTCAAGTTTTTGGTACTGCTCTCGCCACTGACGATTATCAAACTCAAGTTTGGCAATTTTAGCCGTGAGGTGTGCCGGTATTTGTTGGCCGGCCTGACGAGATTTGAGGGTGCGATTTTCTTCCTGCAACACCGCTAACTCTTTTTGCAGGCGTGCAATCTGGCTACGTAACGCCGCCTGACTTCCCTCGTTTTGCGTTTGCCCTAAAGCGCTATCGTCGCCCTTCCCTGATTTAACGGCCTGGTATGCTTCACTGACCAGCTGCATCAACCCAGTGCTGCCACCTTTATCCGGATGCACACGACTAGAAAGTCGCTTATAGCGTTGTTTAACCTGCGCGGCCGTTTCGCCGGCATTCACGCCTAAAAGTTCGTTCCAAGTGGTCATGCTAGGGCTCGTTGAGTCAGTGTTTACCGATTAATGGTAATAATATCGGCCAATGTCTTATAACATTGAGCCACCTCGTTTAAAAACGGGCGTTAATCAGTGCAAAAAACACTCAGGCAACTGACACATATCACGCGGCATTYATAGCGAGTAGAACCTTCTATAAAGCGATAATTTTTACCTTTTCAGAAGAACAATGCCCTGTTYACTTAATTTTGCATTGCATTCATATTTCTGTGATCTATCATACTTTCCGTCATAACGACGTTCCGATGAAGACAGCAGGAGAGAGATGGCAAATGCCATCCGCCGAAGAAGTAAATCTTTCAGGCACTTAATTGTATGGACTGCTGTTGGAGGAAACTCTGGAGAGACCCGTTAATTCGGGCGCCGAAGGAGCAAGCTTGTTTTCAAGTGAAACTCTCAGGCAAAAGGACAGAGGAGATACCCACCCCAATATGTAGCACTTTTGTTAATATTAGTGTGGTCTATCTTCTCCTTTGATGTTTAAAGGGGGATTAATGCCATTTTTTTCACAACTACCCGATATATCCGCGCTTCTCGCCACCATTGACGACTGGATTTGGGGCCCACCGCTTTTATTGTTATTAACCGGTACCGGGCTCTTTTTTACCGTTCGCTTGGGCTTGCTCCAATTCCGCCGTTTGCCCTTTGCGCTCAAGCAAATATTTAAACCTTCTGATGCCACCAGCCAAGGCGATGTCTCTGGTTTTGCCGCGCTATGTACCGCATTATCTGCCACCATTGGTACCGGTAATATTATCGGGGTTGCCACAGCAATTTCGTTAGGGGGCCCAGGCGCACTATTTTGGATGTGGTTAGCCGCTTTTTTAGGGATGGCGACCAAATACGCTGAGTGTTTACTGGCGGTGAAATACCGCGAAACCGATCATAAAGGTAATATGCTTGGCGGGCCGATGATGTACCTATCCAAAGGCGCCGGCAAGCCGATATTAGCCAAATTATTTGCCTTATTCGGCATCGGCGTGGCTTGTTTTGGCATTGGCACTTTCCCACAGGTGAACGCCATTAGTAGTGCCGCGACCCATTTGTTTAATATTCCCACCGTTGCCGTCGCCGCTATCCTTACGGTGCTAGTGGCGTTAGTGACTATCGGGGGCGTGAAATCTATTTCGGCCGTCGCCGCCAAAATCGTTCCTGTGATGGCCGTATTATACGTCGCTGCCTGCTTGTGGGTACTCGGCGCCAATATATCCCAATTACCCCATGCGGTTGGCCTGGTGTTTGAGTCCGCGTTTAACGGCATGGCAGCCACCGGCGGCTTTGCTGGGGCCGGTATGATGCTCGCCATTCAATCAGGGATTGCCCGTGGTGTGTTCTCTAACGAGTCTGGCCTAGGRAGTGCCCCCATTGCCGCGGCGGCCGCTAAAACCGACTCGTGCGTTGAGCAAGGGTTGGTATCAATGACAGGCACCTTTATCGATACCTTGGTGATTTGTACCATGACAGGGTTAACGTTAATTTTAACGCAATCATGGTCAGGCGAATTAGCGGGAGCAGCAATGACATCGCATGCCTTTGCCGTGGGCATGGAGAGCAGCGTTGGCCCTATGTTATTGAATATCGGCCTACTCTTTTTCGCTTTCACGACGATTTTAGGCTGGCACTACTATGGCGAGCGCTGCGTCGCGTACTTGTTTGGCAAAAAAGCGATTTATATCTATAAACTATTCTTTATCGGCTTGATTGCATCCGGTGCCTTTATTCAACTGAATACGATCTGGATTCTTGCCGATATTGTTAATGGCTTAATGGCGGTCCCCAACCTCATCGGTTTGTTACTGCTGCGTAAAGTCGTGATTGAAGAGACCCAAGCGTATTTTTCGTCACAAGACAGTGWCCAGGCCAGCGAGATAGCGCAACCCTGTTCACAATCATCATGATCGCGTGCCMGTTACTTTGTACAAAAAAAGCCGGTTCATAGACTGAACCGGCTTGTTGTGCATAGGTGGGGCGAGAGGGATTAAGCGTATTGACGCTCAGCTTCCTCAATCCCTAACTTACCAAGAATTGCTTGAGGATTGATAAAGTGATTCACCCGCACTTCGTGCTCTACCTTGTCACCCACCGCGACGAATTCATAGTTCAGTGATTGCGTAGCTTGCTTATCCCATACACCATCACCGAAATAGATTCGACGATCAAAATACACACCGTAATCTTGTTTGGCTCGAAATGCCGCCAACGCCATGACTTCACTCCGGCTCATGGCATCGGAGCAAGATGAAAATACAATGCCGTCGATATTAAAACCTGCCGCTTTTAACTTCATCCTTGCGGTTTCTTCCCACCCGCCGGTGGCAATGGCTAATTCAACCGAGGGCACATGGCGCATGTGTTCTACAAATTCCACCGCGCCGGGAATTGGCGCTAAACCTTTCTCTGYAATCCTAACCGCCAATTTTTGCCTAAACACCCGTTTGATCTCTCTAAACAGCCTGATCTTGTCATGGTTGAGTCCATGGGTGTCGATTAACTCTTCGATGATCCCCGCATCGGTCACATTGGTGTAGCTTCCCCAATTATCTGGAACCGCTAAACCTGTGACTTCATCAATCGCCTGGCTGAAACACTCGTGGTCCATTTGGCAGCTGTCTACCAGCGTACCGTCCACGTCTAACATAAATAAATTTTTCACGCACATTTCCTCAAACCCCGTTGTGTCCCACAAGTGACCGACTTGTGATTTGATCGGGCGCTTTGCCGTTCTTGATCTTCGTTTTTTATCAACACAACGGGCATCATAACATTATTTTTACATTCTGGACGACTATCGGGCGACATCATACGCCCCTATTCACTCAGCGCAACGCTACCGTGAGAAATAACCGGGCCCAACAAAAATTTTGAACAAGTTTAACGAATTTATACGCTGGTTTTACCGTGTCGTTTCTCTACACTCTAACGTGTGCTGAMTCACGCCAACCCATTTTAAGGAGAAATATATGAAAGCGCTGGTCTTGAAATCAAGCATTCTCGGCCCCTACTCTAGCTCAAACGCAGTCATTGACAGTGTAGTGGATTCCCTGTCTCCAGAGACGCTGATTGAGCGTGATMTGGCGGCRACTCCTTTGCCTRYGCTAACAGGAAATAACGTCGGTGGTTTRCGTGGCGCAGACGAGCTCACTGAGCCGCAACAACAGGTGCAACAGGCATCAGACCAACTGATTGAAGAAATACAACAAAGCGATACTCTAGTGATCGCGGCACCTATGTATAACTTTACCATCCCCGTGCAGCTAAAAGCATGGATTGATCTGGTTGCCCGTGCAGGGGTAACGTTCCGCTATACCGAAAACGGTCCTGAAGGCTTGCTAACCGGTAAGCGCGCCATTGTGGTCACCACACGAGGGGGGATGCATAAAGGAGGAGACACGGATCATGTCACCGGRTATATGCAAACGGTGCTTGGCTTTATTGGGATCACAGATGTCGAGTTTGTCTATGCAGAAGGCCTCGCYATGGGCGAAGAAAGCGCGACAAAAGYCATCGACGAGGCGAAGCAAACACTGAAGCGCCTTRCCTCTTAATGCGTCTTTGTTTGTARATGATYGATCAGAGCCTGCCTCGTTGCAGGCTTTGACGCATTTGATCTTAYCACCGACAGGATTGGTGATACGTCTTGCCAGTGTTACCATGAGCACTTATCGCAGGGTATTGACTCTGCTTTCTTTTGTTTGATCAAATTGGATTCGATTGTGACAGACGCGGACCAGCCAACCTTTTTTATTTACGACTTTGAGACGTTCGGTACCCATCCGGGTAAAGACAGGCCTTGCCAATTTGCTGGCGTTCGCACCGACAGTGATTTTAATATTATTGGCGAGCCTCTGGTGCTATTTTGTCAGCCCCCCAATGATTACTTGCCGGCCCCAGAAGCTTGTTTGGTCACAGGCATTACCCCGCAACTCGCACTGAAAAAAGGGCTGCCCGAACCGGAGTTTATTGCCCAAATCCATGCGGCTCTGTCTCAACCGAACACCTGTGTAATTGGCTATAACAATGTTCGGTTTGATGACGAAGTGACACGGTATACCTTATACCGTAACTTTTTTGACCCATATGGGTGGAGCTGGCAAAACGGAAACTCGCGCTGGGATTTACTCGATGTGATGCGCGCCTGTTATGCGTTGCGGCCTGAAGGGATTGAATGGCCACATGACGAAAACGGTAAGCCCAGTTTTAAGTTAGAAAACTTGTCCATCGCCAATGGCATTGAACACAGTGATGCGCATGACGCCATGGCGGATGTGCACGCGACCATTGAGTTGGCGAAAAAAGTGAAAGCCGCGCAACCCCGGTTGTTTGATTACCTTCTCACTCACCGCCATAAGAATAAAATTAAGCACCTGATTGACGTGGTCAACATGACCCCACTGGTACATGTCTCAGGTATGTTTGGCACCGAGCGAGGCAACACCAGTTGGGTTGTGCCAGTGGCATGGCATCCTGACAACCCCAATGCCGTGATCACCGTTGATCTTGCCCGCGATCCTTCACCTTTATTCGTGCTTGATGCCGATGCCCTCCGTGAGCGTTTATATACTCCTCGTCAAGCATTGAGTGACGACCAATTGCCGGCACCATTAAAGCTTATCCATATCAATAAATGCCCGGTCTTAGCCGATGCCAAAGTACTTCGTCCTGACGATGCCGCGCGTCTTGGCGTGGATAGAGAAGCATGTCTTCAACATCTTAAAGCACTAAAGGCGGCGCCCGAAATCCGAGAGAAGCTGGTGGCTGTCTTCGCGCAATCCAAGCCCTTTGACAATCAAGATGTTGATAACGCACTGTATGCTGGTTTTTTTTCAAAAAGTGATCGCAGCGCGATGGACATTATCCGCGCGCAAGATCCAGAAAACCTTGCCGGGATTGACTTGAGTGTCGACGATTGGCGCATCAAACCTCTGTTGTTTCGTTATCGTGCCCGCAACTATCCGTGGACACTTACTGACGATGAACAAAAACAATGGTTTATGCACCGCCGCGATTATTTTGAAACACACCTTCCCACGTACATGGACAACCTACAGCAACTGGCGGATCATCATCAGGCGGATGAGCAAAAGGTCCGTATCTTAAAAGCGGTTTACCATTACGTCGAATCATTAGTCGGTTAGCCTCGATAGACGATGTCGTGTTTTTCGATAGGTTCAACAACCGCTATGGCGCCATAGCGGTTGTGCTTTTTTTAATCTATTG
>NZ_MUFF01000043.1:0-12125 GCF_001996105.1 Salinivibrio sp. IB643 | reverse complement strand
CAATTAGTTGATAAACCAATATTCAATGCCCACTCTCGCGGGGAAGATCTCTACCAGGGGATCTGTATTTACATTCAAGAGCATTACCAGCAAGCCCTTTCGCGTGCGGATATTGCCGCGCATTTCCACATCAGCCCGAGCCACCTGTCACGTTTATTTAAACAATATGGCCATATGACACTGGCAGATTACATTGTATGGGTGCGCATTGACCGAGCCAAATTTATGTTGATGCGTTATGAGTTCCGATTAGTCGATATTGCCTGTCGCTGCGGGTTCAATGACGTGAACTATTTCTGCCGCGTGTTTAAAGCGAGAACGGGCAAGACTCCTTCTGAATATCAACGGCTCAGTCATCAATCCTGATCTAACGCGGCATCTAGCATCGCAACTTGGGTAGGAATATCATTGCAGTGTATCAGCCAGCGCCGGAATGCGAATGAAGACAAACGGCGAGACAGGCGGCTGATGGCGCGTAGTGTTGTACGCTCGATGTCGCAGGGGATCGCGATCGCAATACACAGTGAAACCGATTCTTGATTCAACCAGGTCATCGCTGGCTGACAGCGAGTCACTATGATGGCGGGATGAGGGACGCTGCTATCAATAATATGAGGGAGTGCAACCTGATCGCCAAGGTAGGTGGATGAATGTGCTTCTCGCGCCATAAAAGCAGCATAAGCTTGCATTGATGTGTCTTTTTCCGCAACGCGTTCAACGATCTCCCTAAACAGCGATTCACACTGTGTCGCTTGGGTGTGTAACCCTTCAACGCGCAGATTTGGATGCGCGAAGCGCGATGGCGTGTCTAACGGATTGTTTGCGGCAGCAGTAAAGGCAGAGGTGCTGAGTAAATGCCAGTGCTTACTGACGTATTCAGCGAGCACTAAGCACATTAGCTCGGCATCTGCTCCCTCAATCAGAAGCAGGCAAATATCATTAGGCTGGGTGCCCGTGGCAAGCATGGATAAGGTATCAGTGGTGGCAGCTGTGCAGTCTTTGCTGACATTCACAAAGGTGCTTTTTCCACTAAACAGTGAGCATAGCCTTGCCAACTCGCTCATTTGCCAGCTGACTAAACCTTGCAGCGGCGCCGAAAAGCAAACAAATGCGCCCGTCATAGGGAAAGTTGCGTTTGTAGCGCCGCTTTCGCATCCGTGAGAACGTCTTCCATGGCAAGGCGAACAATGGTTGAGTGACTCAACCTTTCTGCTTTTTCTAGCTCGATATCAGAGACAATAACCACGCACTCTGCTTTCATGATCTCATCGAGTGATAAGGCATTTTCAATCCCCATTGCCCCYTGGGTTTCCACCTTTATCTGAATACCAAGACTTTTGGCKGCTTTCTCAAGCTGCTCAGCCGCCATGTAAGTGTGGGCGATACCWGTCGGACAAGCGGTAATTGCGACGATGTTGTTCATAGTGGTTGAAACRTYATAGTRGTTGAAACATTATAGTGGTTGGAACATTATTGTTGGTTGAGTCGMTAAAATAGTGCCAGTTAGGCGAGGTGAAAGAAAGCGTATCTATCACAGTCGCGAGGTGACAATATAGTAAAAGACKTTATCACACACGATAGAAGATTAAGCAGAGTCACGAATGATTAACTTGGGAGGGAGAATTAAGTTGCAAGGCTCTCTATCTTTTTGTCTCAGTTGATCGATCAACCGCTTTGCTGCTTGTTTTCCCATCTCACGAGCATTGGAATTGATAAAAGTCAGAGAGGGTACGGTTAGAGCTGCTTCTTCGACATCATCGAAACCAATCACGGATACCTGTTCACCAATAAATTTATCTTTGCCGATCGAGCGGCCAGTTCGRTGTATCCCATATACTGCGCCTAACGCTGTTGATGAGTAATGGCACAGTATRGCGGTAATTTGTGGATGGGCTGATAATAATTGCTGTATCGTTTGTGCGGCGGTAGCTTGACTTTTRCCACACTCAATAACCCATTCTGGTTTAAAAGGTAAACCAAACTGCATTAAAGTTGAACAGTAACCACCGATACGYTCTGCGCGACACAGTGACGCGCTTGTTCCTCCTACATAAGCGATCCTACGGTGCCCTTGTTTAATAAGGTGTTCCGTTGCYAACTTTGCMGCATAGGTATTGTCAGGACCAACATGGTCGATTTGTCGATCATGTGATGCKCGTGAGATACACACCATGGGTAGGTTGTGTTGTGTCAACTTTTCGAGATTGAACTGCTGGCTTTCATCGTTAGGGCAAAATGCAATGCCACCAACACTTTGACGCGCCATCGTCAATACACACTGTTCTAGTTTCTCTTGGGTTCCCCCGCTTTGAGTAAGAAACAACATGTATCCTTGTTGTTCTAGYTCCTCACTCAGCCCAGCCGCGATTTCGGCATAGTATGGGTCACTGATATCTCTGAGAATAAGCCCAATAATTTCACTGGCATTAGCCCTTAGGTTGGCGGCCGCTCGATTACGAATATAGCCGAGCTCTTCCACTGCATGATTAACCTTGTCGATCATACCAAGCGAGATCCGCCCTTTATTTCCCAAGACCATGGATACCGTTGTCACGGACACGCCAGCGTGTCTAGCGACGTCTGTGATCGTCACTTTTTTTGAGGACATAGGATTACTTACCAGTTTGAAAAAACGTTTTATCAAGCAACTTTAACGCCATTTTTTTAGTTTTKAAAGGTTTAAGCTGCTTTTTGATATGTTCTTTAACTCGATCACACAAMGAATGATAAAACGTTTTATCATAATTTTATCAGCGTATATTTAAGACGAYTAAAAAACGTCATCCGCACATAATGTGATCGGTATGAGCCCTACACGTTCTCATGTTCTGGAGAAGGACTATGTCTAAAAACAATAACAAATCGACCATGTGGGAGTTCTTGCAGAGCCTTGGCAAGACCTTCATGTTACCCGTCGCGCTATTAGCATTTTCAGGGATCCTGTTGGGTGTTGGTAGCTCATTGTCTAGCGCAGCGATCAAAGACGCCATTCCCATTTTAGATTTTGCACCTTTGCAGTATCTGTTTATGTGGATGACCAAAATAGGGCTTGTGGCGTTTATCTACTTGCCAGTCATGTTCGCTATCGCGATTCCATTAGGGTTAGCACGTGAGGAGAAAGGCGTAGCAGGGTTTGCAGGSTTTGTTGGTTATGCAGCGTTCAACCTTGCAATTAACTTTTTTCTCACGGTTGCCGGTGTGCTGGATGATGAATCGGAACGCCTCKCCTATGGTGTAAAGAACATTATAGGCATTGACTCGATTGATACGGGTATCCTAGGGGCGGTGCTTGTTGGTGTAATCGTGGCCAAGCTTCATCAGCGTTTTTACACCTTTAAAATGCCAGATGCGCTAGCCTTTTTTGGCGGTGCACGCTTTGTTCCTATTATTGCAGCGCTTGTACTCGGCGTCGTTGGTGTCCTTATTCCTTTTGTATGGCCTTATTTTGCTGCTGGCATTAATGGTATCGGCCATGTCATTAAAGGCGCAGGTGATTTTGGGCCGATGCTATTTGGTACCGGGGAACGTCTATTACTGCCGATCGGYCTCCATCACATTTTAGTCGCGCTCATTCGATTTACAGAAGCGGGTGGCACGATGGAAGTGTGTGGCCAAACGGTATCTGGTGCGCTTAATATMTTTTACTCTGAGTTATCTTGCGCTGATACCACTACGTWTACTCCCGAAGTGACGGCGTTTTTATCACAAGGGAAAATGCCAACTTTCCTCGGTGGGCTACCTGGTGCCGCGCTTGCAATGTATCACTGCGCGCGACCAGAGAGTCGTTCAAARATCAAGGCGCTGCTTGTYTCGGGCGTAGTGGCATGCGTTGTTGGYGGCATCACCGAGCCTCTAGAATTTCTTTTCTTATTCGTTGCGCCAGTTCTTTACTTTGTTCATGCCATTCTGACGGGCTTAGGCTTTATGGTCATGGGGTTACTCGATGTCACAATTGGTAAYACAGATGGCAATCTGATCGATTTTCTAGTGTTTGGCATTCTTCAAGGCACCGCGACTAAATGGTATCTCGTGCCGCTTGTCGCAGGTATTTGGTTCGTCGTCTACTATTTTGTATTCAAACTTGCTATTACAAAATTCAACTTAAAGACMCCYGGACGTGATATTGATACAGCCGAAATAGACAAAGAACTTGAAGTCGCTGTTGTCAATGMATCAGGTAAAGGTGCGTCTATGCTTGCAGCTCTCGGTGGTAAAGAGAATATTGCAGCATTAGATAACTGTATTACTCGGCTTCGTTTATCTGTGAACGATATGAGTTTAGTTGACGACGCCAAACTAAAAGCAAATGGGGCGCTTGGTGTCGTGAAGCTCGATCAACACAACCTCCAAGTCGTGATAGGGACCCAGGTTCATCTGGTGAAAAATGAAATTCAAGCCATGATGACAGCGAGTTAATCAAGAAACGTTAAAAAACTAATACGGTGCAATATCGCTACATATTCATTGCACCGTAGTTCGTCAATTTTGGAACATTATTATGCTTTATGATGTCGACTTTGATACACCCATCGATCGCAAGGGTACATACTGCACACAGTGGGACTACGTGTCGGATAGRTTTGGTCAAGCTGATCTTTTACCTTTCACGATTTCAGATATGGATTTTGCTATTCCACAGCCGATTATCAACGCATTGAAAACGCGTCTTGAGCACCCAGTATTAGGGTATAGCCGYTGGAACCATGATGACTTTAAATCAGCGATTCGCCAYTGGTATAAAACGCGCTTCGARTGTGATATCGATACAGAGTGGTTGGCCTATGGCCCATCAGTTATTTACATCGTCTCCAAGCTGATTGAACAATGGAGTCTACCCGGACAAGGGATTGTGTTTCATACGCCGGCTTATGACGCCTTCGATAAAGTGATTGCAGGACAAGGTAGAAAGTGTATCCGTAGCCGATTAATCGAACGGATAGGGCGATTTGACATTGATTGGCCAGATTTTGAGGCGAAGCTAGCTGATGARAACAACACCGTACTTTTGTTGTGTAGTCCTCACAACCCGACAGGGCGAGTATGGTGSCAARAAGAGCTTCAAAAAATAGCWGATCTGTGTGACAAATACCAGGTAAGCGTGATTTCTGACGAAATCCATATGGATATCTGCTTCAAACCTCATCGCCCTTATGTAGATATTGGGCGTGAWCATCGTTGGGCAGTCGTYACTTCTGCGTCAAAGTCCTTCAATATCCCAGCATTGACAGGAGCCTATGCACTGATTGCTGATAAGAAAAGCCATAATCAATATTTGCACAGGCTGAAGGAAGTGGACGGCTTATCTTCACCGTCAATATTGGCGGTACTTGGGACGATGGCGGCTTATAACGAAGGTGAACKTTGGCTAACGGCGCTTAATGATTACGTGCTGGCCAACCATGAGTACGTAAGAGATACATTGCAAAGCGCTTTCTCTGAAATCATTTATCAAGTGCCAGATTCAACTTATTTGGCGTGGATCGATTTATCACCATTGAATCTAGATATGAAAGCGCTTGAAAAGACATTAATTGAAACATTCCATGTTGCTATCATGCCGGGTAGTACGTATGGAAAAGCAGGGAAAAACCACATGAGACTGAACCTCGGTTGTCCACGATCTAAAGTAGAGGTGGGTATCGATGCGTTAATTCAAGCGATTAAACGACAGCGTTAAATGCATATCAGAAAGAGTAGATAAGGAAGCCTACTCTTTTTCCGCTCCCTCCCTCGCAAAATCCTCCAAACACCATACAACTCAACGACCTACCTCGCTTATCCTTCCCCGCACATTCATAACCGGTGGATGATGCCATGTTATTTATTACCAGCCGTATTCCTGAACAAGGGCCGACCAGTGAGGCCGGCCGTTGGCTAAGCTTTGATAACCAAAATACCGATATCTCAAAGTGGGTGTATTTATGCCAGCGCGCCGGGCAGGGCGAATACCAAGAGATCACCGCGGCGCCGTTTATGGCCAAACTGAAAGCCTTACCCGCGCATACTCAAATCCTCTTTTTGCTCCATGGTTATAACAACCAAATGGAGCGCAACATCTTCCCAATGGCGCAGACCTTACAACACCAGTTTGATCGCCTCGCCCCCAACGCCATGCTGGTGGTGCCGATTATCTGGCCCTGTGACGACGATGGCCGGCTCGATGCTATCGATGACTATTGGGACGATCAACTCGCCGCCACCGCGTCAGGGTTGGCATTTAGCCGCTTACTGGCGATGTTTGATGACTGGCGCCGCGCCCCCGAGCAACAAACCACCCCGTGCAAACGCCGCATGAACGTCCTTGCCCACTCCATGGGCAATCGCACCTTAATCAGCACTTTTTCCCATTGGCACCAACACGCCGGGCTCGACACTATGCCGCAATGGTTTCGGCATATCTTTATGATGGCCGCCGATGTTGATAACCAAGCCCTAGAGCCACACCGACCGGGCAGGGCAGTGCTGGATGCCGCCAAACAAGTCCACGTTTACTATGCCGCCGATGATATCGCCATGGCCGCCTCAAAAGTGGTCAACGTACGCCACCGCACCGTCACCCGGCGATTAGGCATGACCGGCCCCGAAAACCTCGACGCACTTCCTGCGAATAAAGTGACGGTAACCGACTGCGACGCCTTTAACGACCACTTCGACCCAAATTGGGGTCATACCTATTTCCTCACCGACGACAACGGCCACCCAAGCCCATTGATAGAACAGATGATGGATAAGATGATAGGTACATAAATACCATTAGCGACGATGGTGCCATTGGCGACGGTGACACAAGCCCCGGTAAGATGATGGACAGGTGCACATTGTAAACGGGCGCCTGTCACGATCAGCGCCAATTTTAACACCGGCGCCAACTTTGACCTTAATGTCGGATGGCGCGCGGCCGGCTTAGGTATTCATGATTGGCATCGCACTGGCGCTTATACCGACCTACGCGATATTCATGATTTTTGCATACAGAGCGCTTCGCTCACAGAATACCGAAAAGAGCAGCCGGTGCTCGCATTGAGGCTCTACGCTCTTTCCGTATTCCGTAATCTTTCCCTAGGACCTAGTACCCTAGGAGCTTCCCCCAACAAGGACGTTATTATGCCCAACACCTCAATAAACAATGAAACCCTCACCGTCACCCACCACGGTGGTTATCAAACCGTGACTGGCTCTTGCCACCAAGTCGACATTAAACCGACAGGCTTACGTTTATTAATTGACTGCGGCCAATACCAAGGCGATGACGCGCGGGCGGCGAGGGTGAACCTCAACGGCAAACGCATTGATGCGCTGATCCTCACTCACGCCCATATCGATCACTGTGGTTTGCTGCCTTGGCTACTGGCGGCGGGCTTTAACGGCCCTATTTATTGCACTGAAGCCACTGCGGAGCTGGTGCCGCTATTGATTGACGACACCTTAAAGCTGCAACTCAACATGCATTATGGCAATCGCCAGCAGGTGCTCGAACGTATCCGCCAGTTAACCGTGACGCTGTCTTACAACAGCTGGCACCGGCTAAAGCCCAAGCAAAAAGGGCAGCCGGCGACCTATTTGCGCTTGCAACCGGCTGGGCATATTTTGGGGTCAGCTTATGTTGAATTAAAACTGCCCGACGAGCAGCGCGTAGTGTTCTCCGGCGATTTAGGGCCCAGTAACACGCCACTGCTGCCTGATCCAATCCCGCCAAGCCGCGCCGATATTTTGTTTTTAGAATCTACCTACGGCGATAAAACCCATGAGTCCGTCGCCAACCGTGCCCAGCGGCTTGAGGCGATCATTCAACGCTCACTAGAAGACGGTGGCGCGATTTTGATCCCCGCATTCAGTGTCGGCCGCACCCAAGAGCTGTTGTTTGATATTGAGCAGCTTATTCACCAAAAGCAGCTTGATGAGGCGCTCCCTATCATTCTTGACTCGCCCATGGCGCAAAAAGTCACGCGCCACTATCGCCAGTTTAAAAAGCTATGGAGCAAAGAGGCCAAAACCAAGCTTAATCAACACCGCTATCCGTTAGCCTTTGAGCAATGCATCACCATTGATGAACACAGCCAGCACATGGCACTGGTGAACCGCCTAAAACAAAGCGGCGAGCCGGCCATTGTGGTCGCCGCCTCCGGCATGTGCCAAGGCGGACGGATTATGAAYTAYCTCGCCGCCTTGCTGGAAGACAAACGCACCGATGTRATTTTTGCCGGCTAYCAAGCCCAACACACCCTCGGACGTGATATTCAGCAAGGCAACMAACAAGTGTGGATAGACAACWCGCCAGTCAYSGTYAACGCCCAAATCCAYACMMTYTCCGGTTACTCCGCCCACGCCGAYCAAAAYGACCTGGTYAAMTTYGTRCAAGGCATCCAACCGCCGCCAAAACAAATCCACTTGATTCATGGCGAACCGGATAGCCAGCGGGAACTAGACGCGAAGCTGCTTTTTCCCATCCCCTAGGGCCCTTTCGCCCAAAAAAYCGCCACACCGCTTGCGCAATGTCGACTTTTTGGCGCTCGGTCTTTTGCCTGCAAAAATTAGCAGGTAAACTCAAAGCCCRTTAAAATTTACCGGCYRTGCGCCTTGCGCGGCCAYATACAATCTAGSTATGCGCACAGGGGGAGCGACACCTCATGGCGGTAGCGTTGTTGAAATACAGTGAAGTTTGTAACCGAGCACATCAGAACACCGTATTAAAGGCTCTAGGCCAGTCTTCTCAATGTGTTTTTTGAAAGTAGATTTAGATCACTACGAGTTAAGTGGTCCAGATACTGAAAATATAATGTCGGTTGCTTGTATAGTTAGGTTTAGAGTAAAAGCTACTGCGAATTGTGAGAACAAGTCCCCACAATACGGATGTTAGTGAGTTTTCTTTTTCTTTATATAAATAAATCAATAGGTTAAATAAATGTTCATACCTGTCATTATGGCTGGAGGTTCGGGTTCTCGTTTGTGGCCGCTTTCTCGTTCAGCATTTCCGAAACAGTTTTTGGCATTAGGTAATCATAACTCTTTGACAATGTTACAGTCTACGCTAGACCGTATTAACGGTATGTCCGCGTCAGAAGCTATTATCATTTCTAACGAAGATCATCGTTTTGTTGTAGCTGAACAGCTTCGCACGTTTGGACAGAAAGCGAGTATCATTTTAGAGCCAGCAGGAAGGAATACGGCTCCGGCCATTGCATTAGCCGCTATGCAAGCAATCAAGCATGGGGAAGACCCAATTCTATTAGTTTTAGCGGCTGATCATATAGTGCAAAATGTTCCTGCTTTTCAAACGTCAATCCGCGATGCACATACAATTGCAAAGCAGGACAAATTAGCAACTTTTGGTATTGTTCCAACCGCCCCGGAAACAGGCTATGGATATATTAAAAGAGGAAAAAAGGAAGACGAATCTGCATATATGGTCGACCAATTTGTAGAGAAGCCTAGAGCAGATTTGGCAGAAAAATATGTTGCCAGTGGTGAATATTATTGGAATAGCGGCTGCTTTATGTTCAAAGCAAGCGTCTTTTTAAACGAACTTAAAAAGCATTCACCAGAAATCTACGATTGTTGTTTGAAAGCGACAAGCAAGACAACAGCAGATTTAGATTTTATTCGCGTAGATAAGCACGAATTTCTAAAATGCCCCGATGACTCCGTTGACTATGCAGTCATGGAACGTACAGACAAGGCTGTCGTGGTGCCTATGGATGCAGGCTGGAGTGATGTCGGTTCATGGTCTGCGCTTTGGGATGTATCAGAAAAAGATAGTGCCGGTAATGTGATTCATGGTGATGCGATTACTGAAAATACTGAAGGGTGCTATATTTATGCGCCAAGTAAATTGGTTGCCTCAGTTGGAGTGAAAGATATTGTCGTCGTTGAAACGAAAGATGCGGTGTTGGTTGCGCACAAAGATAGTGTGCAACAAGTAAAAAAGATTGTTGAGCATCTCAAAGCAGAAAATAGAGCAGAATATAGAGACCATAGAGAAGTGTACCGTCCATGGGGTAAGTCAGATGCAATTGACGGTGGTGAGCGTTACAAAGTGAACAGAATTACTGTTCAGCCGGGTAAAAAGCAATCACTCCAGATGCATTATCATCGAGCAGAGCATTGGGTGGTGGTGTCTGGTACGGCTAAAGTGAGCAGTAATGGTGACGAACAGATTATCACAGAAAATCAATCCATCTATATTCCTGTGGGGGTGAGCCACATGGTAGAGAACCCCGGAAAAATGCCTTTGGAACTTATTGAAATACAATCAGGTTCATACCTAAACGAAGATGACGTAGTACGTTTAGAGGAAAATTAAGCAATGAATAAGTTAACATGTTTTAAAGCCTATGATATACGTGGCCAGTTAGGCGAAGAGCTTAACAATGACATCGCCTATCGTATCGGCCGTGCCTACGGCCAATTTTTAAAAAATAAAAGTGCTGAAGAAAAAAAAATCGTTGTCGGTGGTGATGTGCGCTTAACCAGTGAAGAGCTAAAACAAGCACTAGCTAATGGCTTAATGGATGCTGGTGTTAACGTTGTAGATATTGGTGTTACAGGTACCGAAGAGATTTATTTTGCAACTTTCTATCTTGGCGTAGATGGTGGTATTGAAGTTACAGCGAGTCACAACCCAATGGATTACAACGGTATGAAATTGGTTCGCGAAGGTTCGAAACCAATTAGTGGTGATACTGGTTTGCGTGAAATTCAAGCTTTGGCTGAAAAGAATGAGTTTGTGGATGTTGAAGTAAAAGGTAACTACAAAAAGGTATCTTTACTTCAAAAATACGTAGATCATTTAATGGGTTACATTACACCAACAAATATAAAGCCAATGAAGCTGGTTATCAATTCAGGTAACGGAGCTGCAGGTCACGTGATTGATGAGCTGGAAAAACGTTTTTTTGAACTGAATATCCCGCTAGAAATTATTAAGGTTCACCACGAAGAAGATGGTAAGTTCCCAAATGGTATTCCAAACCCTCTATTGCCAGAGTGCCGAGCAGACACTTGTGAGGCAGTGATAAAGAATAACGCTGACATGGGCATCGCCTTTGACGGTGATTTTGACCGTTGTTTCCTATTTGATGAAAATGGTGACTTTATTGAAGGTTACTACATCGTAGGCTTACTCGCAGAAGCTTTCTTACAAAAAGAAAAAGGCGCTAAAATTATTCATGATCCACGCTTATCTTGGAACACTATTGATGTGGTTACCAAAGCGGGTGGTGTTCCCGTTATGTCTAAAACTGGACACGCATTTATTAAAGAGCGTATGCGTAAAGAGGATGCCATTTATGGCGGAGAAATGAGTGCTCATCATTACTTCCGCGATTTTGCTTATTGTGATTCAGGGATGATCCCTTGGTTGTTGGTTACAGAGCTCCTTTCAGTTAAAGGTATGAAGCTATCAGAAACTGTGAAAGAACGTATCGCTGCCTATCCTTCATCTGGTGAAATCAACTCGAAGCTTGCTAACCCTAAAGAAGCAATTAACCGAGTTTTAGGCGCATACAAAGGCTCTGAGCTCGTCTTTAATGAGATAGATGGCATTAGCTTGGAATTTGATGACTGGCGCTTTAATTTGCGTTCTTCAAATACTGAGCCGGTTGTTCGCTTAAATGTAGAATCGCGTTCTGATGAAGCACTAATGAATCAACAGACAGAAGCAATTCTTAATATCTTAAGATCCTAATATCACTGATAAATTACTCGGAGCTATCGAACTTTCCAATATGGTACTTTGGCTCTGTTACTTTTATCACTTATAGAGTTTCAGTTATATAATGAAAAATATTCTTCTCCCTTTGTGGGCATATAGGTACTTTATCCTATCGTCTATTCGCACTGAGTTTCGCTCTAGGTTTGCTAGAAGCAAAGTAGGTGGCCTATGGATGGTCCTTAATCCTTTGGCGATGGTGCTTGTGTATGCACTAATCCTTTCACAAATCATGACTGCAAAGTTGCCAGAGGTTGCGACTCAGTACGCGTACCCTATATATCTTCTCTCTGGAGTCATTGGTTGGACCCTCTTCTCAGAAATTTTAGGTAGGTGTCTCACTATATTTATAGATAATGGAAACCTATTGAAGAAAATGTCATTTCCAAAGTTCGCTCTACCTTTGATTGTCATAGGA
>NZ_MUFF01000042.1:0-16776 GCF_001996105.1 Salinivibrio sp. IB643 | reverse complement strand
ATGTTGTTTGCCGCCGTAAACAGCTTGTCTGATGCAAGCTTGGTCGCGCCATAGAGGTTTATCGGCGCACAGGCTTTGTCAGTCGAAAGTGCAACGACATTGTTCACTCCACACTTCAATGCCGCATTAATCACGTTCTCCGCGCCATCAATGTTAGTGCGAATGCATTCCGTTGGGTTGTACTCCGCGGTATCAACCTGCTTGATCGCCGCCGCGTGGATGATCACATCCACCTCTTCACACGCTTGCACCATGCGCWCTCTGTCGCGCACATCACCGATGAAAAAGCGTAGTTGTGGGTACTCACTTTGCGGATACAGCTGTTTGAGCTCAAATTGCTTTAGCTCGTCACGCGAATAGATAATGATTTTYTTTACRTCAGGRTARCGAACAAGAATGGTCTGGATGAACTGCTTACCGAACGATCCGGTGCCGCCGGTGATGAGGACTGATTTGTGGTTTAGCATAACGTTTACAATCTAATCGAAAAGTATGGTGGCAAGTATATTACATTTCGTAGCTTCTGTTTATCCCTTAGAGCCTTTTTCTATGAGGYTCACTSTACTCAAGGTAAGGTGCTAATCCTATCTAACCAAATCATTTACTCGTGTAAATATGTTGTCTCAACCGCGAGTATACCCCACCCTCTGCAGTCAAAATGAACATTCATTTTGAACGCATCGATACTGTCTGCCTCCATGAGGATCTTGACTCCCTAACCTGAATAAAACTCCCTCAACACCGCATACTTACGATTAAACGCTTGGTTAATGATCGCTTGGTTCTTTGCCGCATCAATACTSTTGTTTTTAATCGCTAACGCTAAGTCGTGCCACGTTTTATAACTTATTACATCAACGCCTTCGGCAAACTTAAGCTCTTTCTCGTTTGCCGAGTTGGCTTCTACACAAACAACTCCGTTACCTAAGCTCAAGTAACTTCTTGCTGATGACATGCTTCCTCGCCCCTGCAATATGAGATAGTGGCATGACGCAAGGATTGCGTTATACGCTATCGGCGTTGTAGCAATAGGATAAGCGATATCGACATTACATTTATAAATGTGACGCAACATACCTAGATAGAGGTCAATGATCACTCTCAAGTGCTTCTTCTTTTTGTAAGTGAACAGTGTGATTTTATTCTTAGGTACCAGCCCCTCTTTTTTGAAGGCGCTAATCATTTTAAGAATATCGATTAACGAAAAAACACCTCTTTTTGCACCTATACATATGTTATTCTCACGCACCGTTATACTCTCAGATTGGTGAAGAGATTTAAACATCTCCCAATCTCTTGACGGCAACGATTTAAATGGATCTCTGGCATCAACATATCTAAACGTATTGCCTGGTAGCAGGTAATCCATTTTTTCTTTAAAGTAGGGTTCTGGTGCAATCAACGTATTCACACTATTGATAACAAAAAGGCAATCTTCATCAAAAAGTGCTTCGCTAGCGACTACTAATTCTCCATGTTTGTTTTTAACATTAATCCATCTAGCAACTTCATCGTCAGTTAAATGAATTGCTATTTTTTCAGCCGCATGATTTTCAACAATCAATTTTTTTAATACTGATGCATTCTTTGTATTGAGTGAAATAGCCGTCACTGAACAACAATCATTCAATATTTTTGTATCACAATGCTGATATGAAACAACATCGACGTCTAGGAGCGGTTCACGTGATTCACCACAAGWTGGTGAYACAAGWAGAAGCTTGCTTGGAGGCACGAGACATTTGTTAATCAATACATCAATATAAAGTTTAATGAAAACATGCTCATGGTCGCCCACTATAATGTGTTCTTTTTTTTCCATTCTCGCTCTCAATACATTGAATTATCATTGATATACAGTACCAATAGTGTAACAGATTAACGAGCCTACCAAGAGCAAAAACTCCGCGAATCCGCTCTCCAGTTCATCTTTTGAGCATCCGTCTTTTCACACGCCACAGCCGTTTAACTCATCTTTGCTGAGGTAATCAACAAGTGCACGCTCCGCCAAGATATGTATAATCCTCTGGCATTCTCGAATCATGCTATTCATGAAAACAGATATAAGACAAAGGAAAGCACCTTGTTACTCACTTCTCGTCGCCAGCTCACCAGCTTGTTGTGTTTGGCTTACTTCGCCACCTTGCTTATCACGCCAGAGTCTTACAAATATGTGGGCATTTTGCTGGCGGTCACCGCTCTGATCATGTTGCCGAGTACGTGGCAGGCGCTAAAAACACGCCCCGCCATGCTGATTAGTGGCTCATTGGTGCTCTACTTTGTGGTCACACTCGCCTTTGCCCTGCCGGGCGGGCATTATACGCAACTGGATATGCCTAGCCGTGTGCTGTTAGCCATTTTGATTTTTGCGTTGCTCTTGACGTATCCCCCCTCGCTGAAAGCCGTTTTTTATGGCTGTGGTATAGGGGCGTCTGTAGCGGGAAGCATCGCACTGTATCAGCATTACATACTCGATATTCGCGCGCTTTCGACCGGCGGGTTTATGCCGATCCAAGTGGCAGGCATGACGGCCGGCTTAAGCGTTTTTAGCATTTTTGCCTATATCTATAGTTGCCAACGAAGGTTACCGACCTTAAAGGCCATCGCCTTTCTAGGCATCACCCTTGGCTTTATCGCCACGCTACTTAGTGGCGGCCGTGGCTCATGGGTGATTACGCCCTTTGTCGCCTTGTGGGCGCTAGTTTATTATCGCAAGGTTTTCTCGCGCCGCGATTATGTCGCCATGGGAGCCAGTATTGCCCTCATTATAGCCACCGCCCTCGTGCCCGCGTTAAACCGCGCTGGCTTGGTCTTATCGGATTTGGCAAGATACGAGCAAGTGACCGAAACGCCAATGCGCCCGGAATCCGTTATTCAACCACCTGTTAGTCAACCAAAAGCATCGTCACCTCAAGACAAAAGTCAATCAACAGAGGCGAATATAGAATCTGCCACGCTGCCAACGCCGCGTGTCGGTAGCTCTTCAGGAATCAGGCTCGAGTTATGGAAAGCAGCGCTTTTGATAGCTGCCGAAAACCCTATCACAGGGGCGGGTTATACGAACATCATGGCGGCAAAACAGAGATTGGTTGAACAAAGTTATTCGGACGCCGTTATAGTAGGCTCCAGCCGCGCGCATAATCAGTATTTAGAAGAGTTACAAGTCAAAGGCTTAATCGGTTTTGGCACGCTAATTTTCATGCTCTCAGCACCCTGGATAGCAACGAGAAAAAGCAAAAGAAACGGTAGCCCAGAAAATCAACTCAGTATCGTATTATTACGTTGTCACCTGATACTTGTTGCAGGTTGTATGTTGACGCAACACTACATTAATCACCACTCTGGGATCTTGTTTTTTTCACTCGGAGTGGTGATTTTTGCAAGTATGGCGATCTCACCCAATAGTGAACAGAATAACGCTAATACTTAGCTGGTACGGTCTCCCGTCCCTTTGCCCAGCACCGTTGCGATGATGTAGAGAAAATACTGCTTTAATGACAAGGTTGCGAGCATGTCGTGATCCCATTGGGCGAGTTTGGTAGGATCTGACATATCAATRCCATTAATCTGAGCCAGGCCGGTGATCCCCGGCCTGACATCAAAAATCCCCCGTTGCTCTCGTGCTTCAATCAACTCGGTTTGATTAAACAAACATGGACGCGGGCCAACCAAGCTCATCTCGCCACGCAGCACATTGATAAGCTGCGGCAATTCATCCAGCTTCGTTCTGCGTAGAAAACGCCCTAGACGGGTCACATCGCTTGCACTGACCAAGTGAGTTGCCATAGACCGCGTGTGTATCGGCATGGTACGAAATTTAACTAATGTGAACGGCTGCTGATTTCTCCCAACGCGGGTTTGCCTAAAAATAGGCGCCCCGGTATCAAAGTATCCAAAAACAGCGATCACGATAATGATAGGCCACAGTAGCAGTAGGCCGGCGAATGCAAAAATAAAATCGAGTAAACGTATCACGAACAATGCCTTGTCTTAGGTGTGGTGGATGTTGGCTTGGTTAAGGTTTTTTTGTGAGATWAGGTTTTTTTGCAAGATRAGATTTCTTTGCAAGATAGTCACTCACGGTTTTTGCGATCCCTTGCTCTACGCTATAACGCGGTTGCCAGTTAAGTTGGCYMATGGTTTTATGAATATCCACTTGCAARTCACCACATAAACGCTGCGACAACTGCGGTTTATTGAGTAATTGAGCTATACGAGTCAGTAACCACGCGGGAATCGGCAGTAAATAGGCGCGTCGGCGCATTGCTTGCGCGACGRTTTTTAGTAACCGAGTTGTCGAGACATCGTCATTATCGGAGGCTAAGAATACGTGCCCGGCTGCATTAGGGTGGATACAACACGTTAGGATCAGATCGGCAAGATTATCAAGGTAAACCATACTTCGTCGATTATGAATGGCACCCAAGGGTAAGGGTATACGTCGTTTGGTCCATTTYATCATGGTGAGAAAGTTGGCTTTTACGCCGGGCCCATATACCAGTGGCGGACGGATCACCACTACGTCTAACCCGGTTTGCTGAGCAATTTCAAACAGCGCCTGCTCGGCCTCATATTTGCTGATGCCATACGGATCTTGTGGGTTAGGCTTATCGTTGGCATAAAACGGCTGGTTAGGGGGGGTCGCTTCGCCATTCACTTTTATCGAGCTAATAAACACAAACCGTTTCACACCGGCAGCCGCGGCTTGTTGTGCCAAGTGCCGAGTCCCTTCGGTGTTAATTGAACGGTACGCTGCCAGTGCGTCAGCCTCGGTTTCATGCATATGATGCACGCGCGCGGCGCAGTGAACCACACAATCGATTCCTTCAAAGGCGCCCTTCCAGTCCGTATCGCCATTGATGGCATCCACCCAAAATCGAGACGTTTGCGTCTCACGCTGATTTGCTCGCTGGACGTCTGCTTTGGTGCGCACCACTTCTCGCACGTTGAGACAACGTTCTGTCGCTAAACTAACCACCGCTTGACCCACAAACCCCGAACTTCCGGTAAGTAACAAACTCATCTGTGAAACGTCTCACATACAACATTGCAAATTTAGTACCATTGTTGTCGGCTCTTCGGGTAAAATCAATCGTCAATTTCTCGTAATTGCCTGTGAAGTCAACTAAATTGGTGACAAGTAACATCCTTTCATCAAATCAATTAATCAAATGGTCGCTAATGTTCACGCCTATTAAGCCACTTCTCAATGCCAGCCGCGGCAAAAAACGCCTAATTACGGCATCTTATGACATGGTTGCGGTGATGCTTTCTATTTATCTTGCAATTGTGTTTCGCCTCGGCACCACCACATTTGAGTTTGGTATCGAAGAGGCCGCCTCTTTTTTCGCCACGATCCTCGCCACTGTGTTTTGCTTTATCAGGCTCGGCATGTACCGGGCTGTATTAAGGTACATGACCTTACCAGCCATTGGTCATATTTTTCTTGCCGTTACCTTGTCGGCGATTACGTTAGCGCTAAGCGGCTTCTTTTTTCAGTCTTTTATCCCGCGCAGCGTGCCTTTTATCTATGCCGGTATTGCGATTCTCACTCTCGGTGGGCCAAGGATTTTGTTCCGCATACTTTATGAGCAATATTATAAACGCAGTAAGCCAAATGTTTTTATTTATGGTGCCGGCGCAACAGGGCGTGATCTCGCTTATGCGCTGATCCAGGGTAATGAATATCATCCAGCAGCCATTCTTGATGATGACAGCGCGAAAGTGGGCCAAATCATGTACGGCATTCGAGTATATCATCCATCAGAATTTGATGGACTGCGGTCGCTCTATCAGCCCGTTAAGCTGCTACTCGCGATTAATAATGTGACTAAAGGTGAGCGGCTACGATTACTTGAAAAGCTTGCCCATTGGCCGATTGAGATTCAGTCCGTCCCTTCCGTTGAAGACATTGCTGCTGGCAAAGGCACTGTGAGTGACATTAAAGATCTCGACACTGCTGATCTATTAGGCCGCGCACCGGTTGAGCCCGACCCTGCTCTGTTGGCCAAACAGATCACCAATAAAAATGTGTTAGTGACCGGAGCCGGTGGCTCAATTGGTCTAGAAATATGCCAGCAAGCGCTAAAGCTAAAGCCTACCAAGCTAGTCCTTTTTGAGCTAAACGAATATAACCTTTACCGCGCCCATCAGACTCTGTCAAAAATGTGTATCAATTTAGCGCTTGATGCACAACTTGTCGCTGCACTAGGATCGGTGCAAAAAGAGAACCGTCTCGATAAGTTGATGGCCTCTCATGATATAAATACGGTTTATCATACCGCAGCCTATAAACATGTGCCTTTAGTTGAAGATAATATTGTAGAAGGCATACGCAACAACGTGTTTGGCACCCTGGCATGCGCCAACGCAGCCATCGCGAATCAAATAGAAAGCTTTACGCTTATTTCAACGGATAAAGCGGTACGACCCACCAATATTATGGGCGCCAGTAAACGCCTTGCAGAGCTAGTCTTACAAGCACTGGCAGACAAACAAAGCCAAACAACGTTCACCATGGTACGTTTCGGCAATGTACTAGGGTCGTCAGGTTCTGTGGTGCCGCTATTTAAATCACAAATTCGTGCCGGCGGCCCAGTAACAGTGACACACCCAGATATTACCCGCTACTTTATGTTGATCCCCGAGGCGGCCCAGCTTGTGATCCAAGCCAGTGCGATTGGTCACAACGGCCAGGTATTTGTGCTCGACATGGGCGAGCCGGTAAAAATTCTCGACTTAGCCAAGCGCATGATTCACTTGATGGGCTTAAGTGAAAAAATTCCAACTACGGTAGACGGCGACATTGAAATTCAGTTTACAGGGTTAAGACCCGGCGAAAAGCTATATGAAGAGTTGTTGATTGGCGATAATGTTGAGGGTACCGGCCACGAAAAAATTATGACCGCGAGTGAAGAAAAGTTATCGTGGACTGAAATGACAAAATTATTGGACGAGTTAGACCGTTGTTGCCATCATTTTGATGTTGAATGCATTACGCGCCTTCTGCTTGAGGCACCTACGGGATATCAGCCAAACCCAACACCAGCCTAATTGTTGAGAACCTTATGAAAGTACTACATGTTTATCGAACTTGCTATCCTGAGACTAAGGGTGGTTTAGAGCAAGCAATTCGCTATATTTGTAAAGGTAGCAGTGAGCAAGGCTTTCAGAATACAATTCTTACCTTAGGTGAGGAAGATAAAGAGTTTAACTTTGAAGGTAGTCGAATCATAGTCATCAAAAAGGATTTTGAAATCTCTTCAAATGGTTTTTCATTCAAACTTATAAGAAAGTTTCGTTCACTTACTAGAGAGAGCGATATCATTCACTACCAATATCCTTGGCCAACCGGCGACTTTCTTAGCCTTTTTGCACACAAAAAGCCATCACTCGTAAGTTATCAATCCGATATCGTCAAGCAAAAGTGGCTTAAAAAAATATATTGGCCACTTGAAAAACATTTTTTATCCAGAGTTGACCGAATTATTGCGAGCTCCCCTCAATACGCAAGCACGAGCAAAAACCTAATACAGTACAAAAATAAGGTAGAAGTAATACCTTTGGCTATTGATGAAAGCACATATTCAACAGTCGATAACAATAAGCTGGAATCATGGAAGGCTAAAGTAGGGCAAGAGTTTTTCTTGTTTGTTGGTGTACTCAGGTACTATAAGGGGCTTCAGTACTTGCTTGAGGCAGCAAGGCAAAACGGTCTCCCTGTCGTTGTTGCGGGCGATGGTCCAGAAAGAGAGCGTTTAGAGAGTTATATCACCGCTAATAAGCTGACAAACGTAAAGATGGTTGGGTTTATTTCCGAAGAAGACAAAGTCGCACTTCACACCTTGTCTAAAGCGTTCATTTTCCCTTCTCATTTGCGCTCCGAAGCTTTCGGAATATCGCTAGTGGAAGCACAAATGTTTGGAAAACCAATCATTAGTGCTGATATCAATACTGGCTCTTCGTATGTGAATATAAACGGGGAAACCGGAATTACCGTTCCTCCTGCTGATAGCCAAGCTCTAGCTAACGCTATGAGAAAGATAAATAACGCCCATGATATGACAACGGAGTTCGGTATCAATGCAAGACACCGATACGAAGCTGAGTTTACCAATAAGCGTTATGCTGAAAGCTATATTAAGCTATACAAGGAATTGATCAATAAATAAGTCTCAAGACATTTGCTATAGTCGTTCAATTGTTAGAAGTAAATCATCAACCGTTTTTTTCCAAGTAAATTGAGCGACTCTCACATTACCCTTTTCAACAAGCTGTTCTCGTAGTAATGGATTTTCTGATAACTTAAGCAGCCCGGAAGTGATTGCCGCTATAGATTTAGGCTCTACCAACAATGCACCATCACCAGCTACTTCTTTGGTTGCCCCACAGTTGGATGTAAGCACGGGAGATCCAGAAGCCATAGCTTCGACAACAGGTAGCCCAAAACCTTCGTAGAGAGAAGGATAAGCAAAAACCATTGCTGACGCATAAAGTTGCTTTAACTCTCTGTCAGATACATACCCTGTAAACTTAATTTGTCCTGAAACCACAAGTGATCTCGCCGATTCAACCATGCTCCCGTTTTTCCAACCACTGTCCCCAACTAGAACTAAAGGCGATTGTTCTCTAATGGTAGCAGGCAGCGATTTGTAGGCGTCGATTAGTCTCGTCAGGTTTTTTCTCGGCTCTAACGTACAAACACTAAGAATATAGGATTTGTTGTGAAGATTAAGCCTATTTAACAAAGATGAAGAGTCTTCAGCGTGCTGAGACCCAAACCCTTCATCAATGCCAAGGTATAGTGTAGATGTCTTACCAATGCTCTTAGCGTAACGTTGATTGAGCTCTTCTAAAATGAAATTAGAGTCAACGAATATACGATCTGACTTTGCGATTGTGGTAGATAAGCTATTCTGTAAGTACTCAACTCTACCTCTTGGATGAAACTCTGGGTGAGTAACAAATGACAAGTCGTGTATTGTAGTCACGGTTTTCCCAGCATAGTCAAAGGGTATAAAGCTAGGCTCAAAATAGACGTAATTATTCTCAGCTAACATTTTTAATTTTGGCCGCAACTTGATAGTAAGCAACAGTTTCTTCAACTGATAGCTACCTGGAATCCCCCGAATAATATCCACCAGTTTACGCTTTATTCCACTACTGCTCTTGGTTGTAACTAAACCTGCTAGCTCGAAGTCTTGAATAAATTTCGCCGTCTGTTCTGAGTTAAGGTAACGCCCATCGTGAATTGACACCACCTCGACTGATCTCTTCAAGAGCTCCTTGACGATATTGAGTGTGTAATAGCCAATACCAGTAAGCGGTCGCTTTATCGGGGATAGATTGATAAGAACTTTAGTCTGCATGATACATATCAGCCAAAGTCTTCTCGATCTTGATCGAAGGTGCTTTACCGGTTAATGACATTAACTTCGTATTGTTACCACCTAGCACTTTGATTTCGTTGGCTCGAACAAAATCAGGATTAACTCGTACTTTAATTTTGTAGCCGGCGATTTCTTCCATCATGGAGATAATCGCCCGCAATGAAGTCACCTGCCCGGAACACAAGTTGACGATCTCCGACTGAGCATCAGCCTCTAATAGGTTTGCGTAGGCTAAAGCGATATCACGAACATCACTGAAGTCGCGAGAAACATCAGTATTACCCAACTCAATTTCAGGAGCATTTCTCTTAAAATGAGAAACGATTTTAGGTATCAAGAAGTGCTTCGCTTGACCGGGCCCCGTATAGTTGAATGGTCGAGTAATGATCATAGGATACTCACTAAACCATAGCTTCGCCATATGCTCCATAGCTAACTTACTCATGGCATAATGATTGATCGGTGAAGGTGAGGCAGTTTCAGAAATACAATCTACATCTTTGGGATTTCCATAGATATTCGCGCTGCTTGCAAAAACGACTTTATCCAATTGAAGTCCAAGTTCTTTCGCTGCTTCAAGAAGATTCAATGCCCCGAAGACGTTAACATCATAAAACGCTTTTGGCTCAGTATGACCAACAAATGACAACGCAGCTAGGTGGATTATATAATTGGGTTGCACTTGTTCCAAACACGCCATCACTGCCTCGCGATCCGTGAGGTCACAAGCCACTTGACCTTGATTGGCATTTCGATGAACAAGTCCGACGACAGAGTAACCTCTGGAGTTCAATTCCTGTTCTACATATTTGCCGGTAAAACCATCAACACCCGTTAACAAAACTTTCTTCATACTTTTCATCCTAAAAAAATGGCAACAGAAAAAACTGCTGCCATCTATCATCTAAACTAACAACTAAAATTAGAACGAGAAGCCTTGTTCGTTACGGCGAAGATCTGCTTCAACCATCATTGAACATAGCTCTTCTAGCGTTGTTGTCGGCTCCCAACCTAGTTCTTTCTTCGCTTTTTCTGGGTTACCAATCAACAGGTCAACTTCTGCTGGGCGGTAGAATTTAGGGTTAACCTTAACAACTACTTTACCATTAGCCTTATCAGTAGCGGTCTCGGTCTCTTCTGAACCATTCCACTCTAACTCGATGCCTGCAGCTTTGAATGCCATCGTAACGAAATCACGAACTGTCTCGGTACGGTTCGTTGCTAGTACGTATGTATCCGGCTTATCTGCTTGAAGCATGCGCCACATACCTTCTACGTAATCCTTAGCAAAGCCCCAATCGCGTTTTGCGTCCATGTTACCAAGCTCTAGAACGTCTAGCTTACCAAGTTTGATTTTCGCTACAGTGTCTGTAATTTTACGGGTCACAAACTCTTGACCACGCAGTGGAGACTCGTGGTTAAACAAAATGCCGCTCGTAGCGAAGATGTCGTACGATTCACGATAGTTAATCACCATCCAGTGAGCATATAGCTTCGCAACACCGTATGGGCTACGTGGGTAGAATGGGGTAGATTCACGTTGAGGAATCTCTTGAACCTTACCAAACATCTCAGAAGTCGACGCTTGATAGAAACGGATCTTAGGATTAACAATACGAATCGCTTCAAGAAGGTTTACAGGGCCAATACCTGTGATTTCAGCGGTTGTTAGAGGCTGGTCAAAAGATACCCCAACGAAGCTTTGCGCTGCTAGGTTGTATACCTCATCAGCGCCACTTTCCTGAAGCAGGCGAATGCTGCTAGATAAGTCAGTCAAATCATACTCAACGAGCTCTAGATTTGGATGTTTTTCAATACCTAACTCTTCGATACGCCAAAAGTTTACAGAGCTTGTACGACGGTATGTGCCGTATACTTTGTAACCTTTGTCCAATAGTAGCTCTGCTAAGTAGGCCGCATCCTGGCCAGTTATACCAGTGATAACTGCTGTTTTCATGTGATACCCTGTCTAAAAATATACCTTGGCTTGAAAGTGCCAATTTTAACCATACAAGTGTCTTTGATAAGACATATGCTCATTTAATGTAACGCTACAAAACTAAGTTCGGTACTCAGTTTGGTTGTGACCATAAACTGACTTAATTCTATCATCACCTCATCGATAATCTAGTGCTGACCAAAAACCTTCTGTAAATCTGCCAACGTACTACTCCAAAGAACAGTCTCCCTAATTTTCATTTCATCATCACTTACGCTTCTGCACTCTGAGCCTAAATACTTCTGAACTGAACTTACAAAGGTCTGTTGATCATCGCATACATCAAAGTCTGACAGGTTCGCTGTAATATCATACCCTCTACATGCCTTACTAGTAGCAACCACTGGTTTACCAGACATAATAGCTTCTGCTGTTTTTAAATTAGAGCCGCCACCAGAAGTTATAGGGAGTATTAATACATCTGCTTCTTCTATCAAAGAAGCCAGTTCATCGCTCTCTACAAAACCCAGTCGCTTAATCCTATCAAAGTTTACAAAGTCATACATTCGACTATCTATTGGAGCAAAGTCCTCTAATATAAGAGAGCAACCACCAACTGCTACAATCATTTGGTTTGGTTTAAGCCAAGCCATTGAGTTACCGAGCATTGTCCAGAAACCTTGTGCATTCGGCGGGTAAGCACTCCCAACGAAAAGAGCATAGTTTCTATCTCCTACTAGAGATTTTATAAGTTCTTTTGAGGACTCAGTCGTGACATGTGATGCAATACCATTTGGACAAAGCACCGATTTTTTTGCTCCAAACTTAACAAATTCATCTATATCCTGTTGTGTACATCCGATAACAACATCTGCATTTGCGCAAATATCGGATTCTAATTCTTTGATCGACTGGACAACATTACAGGTGTCAATAACTTGATTTGATTCCAATATTGAAAGTTTCGTAATATATTCAACATTTTGCGAGGAGTAAACAACTTTAGTCGACAATTGTTCTTCGTGAATCTTTTTCTTTACCAAAGGCCATAACCACGGTTGCTCTAAGAAGATATAATCTGGCTTGAATTCACAGAAGTGCTTATCTAAGAAAGTTCGCATACTTTTACTATTCGAACTCTCCAAAGCCGTAGCCAGATCATTAGGTCATTAGAGAAAGGTGTTTTGATATTTTTACTCAATACGGCTTCTGTTAGCATGTAATCAAATTCATCATCATAGTCCTTGTGTGACAACTCAGAGAAAGAAATACTTCTTACTTCATGGCCAAGATTGACGAGCGCGTCTCTAATTTCCTTAACTCTAATCTGCCCTCCATGCAATGGTCTTACTATAGGATAAGTAGATATTTGAAGTACTTTCATTATTGACCTTCCAAAATATAATCATGGAAATCTGCACAGAACTCTCTCCACGTCCGTGGTTCAAACTCTCTCTCAACTTTACTTGTAAGCTCCGCCAAAGAACTAGGCTCATCGATTAGCTTTGTAATTTGCTGGAACCAAACGTTAGGATCATTTCTTAGTGCTGGCATCAAACCCTGAGTGGCTTCTGTTAAGGCTTCGCAATCTGATACTATACAAACTTTCCCATAACTCAATGACTCCGCTGCACCTAACCCCCACCCCTCAACTATTGATGGAAACACACAAAACTTACTATTTCTGTACAGTGTCGCGAGTTCAACGTCACTTATATTTGACTGGATATCAACAAACTTTTTGAGAACCGAACTCTTACTGTATAAATCATCAAACGCATCCACTCCCCAACCTTTCATGCCAACAAGTTTCAATCTTGGTGTATCCTCGCCATATTTTTCTATTAACATATCCCAAACTTTCAAAAGAAGAATGTGATTCTTCCGTGCTTCGATAGTACTCACATAGAGCACATAGTTTTCGTTAGACGAAATTTCTTTGAAGGGTTCCGTTTTCTTGACATCATCACCAAGATAAATAGTTCTCAGGTCTGGCGTAGAAGAAAATCTATTTTTTTGAGCTATATCTATGTAGGATTTCTTAGAGAAGTTAGAAATGCAGAACACTTTATCACTCAAATAATTTTGCTTATACATATGAGCGAAAAATATCTTACCAAAATAGTCAGAGTTAACCAGCTCTGGATAAGAGATCGGAATGGCATCATAAAAACAAGTTGCGACTTTAAACCCAAAAATCTTTTTCATTTCAAGCAGTAAGCTATAGTTGGAAAAATCCCAGTCAAGTCCCATGCATACCAAAGTATCCTCCGGCCCCAAAATACCACCATTATTTTTAGCTAATACACTTTCTGGACTGAAAAGAGAATCACTTATACTGTTAGGGGGATTGGAAGATTTTTCTAGTCGCCTTCTTAGGATCGGTTCTAGGTACTTTCTTAGTAWTCCTCTTAGCCTAACCGGAGTTCTTGCATGTACAGCTTTCACCAAATGGACGTACTGTTTATTCCTTATCAGATAAAAAACTTTACCAACTTTACTCTCAGAAATAGAACTAGGATTAAAGTGTACTTTGTCGCTTTCCGATTTCCAATGCTCTTGATTATATTCTTCTATCAATGACGAAACATCACATAGATCAGCTTCAATCAATTTTGACTTTGAATTGTCAAAATAAACAAACCTACAGTTTGAAACATAAATCAAGCAATATTTTGTGAATTCAAGTTGAGTTCGCACTATACCGACTGGAAATCGGCGCCATTTTCGTAAAGTTGTTATATCGATGACAATCATATTCTGCTTCATATTATTTCTTCATCACCTTTACAATAGCTCTCAAAGGGGAAGTTAGTTTCCAACTAGTTGAATTGACAAATTCGTTTATTCTAGCTTCAGCAATTGAGGCTCGATTCATTTCCTCCTGAATGGCTAGCTCTTTTTTATCTAGTGCATTTTTTAATCTAGCAAGTTCTTGATGACACTTTTCTAATTCATTTTCAAAACGATTCCGTTCTATCTTTGCAAAATACTCTCCAGCCACCATGTAGTCATCAAATATATTAGGTGGTGTAAGGAATTTCTCCTTTAACTCTTCACGTTCACTTGCAACGTAATATTTATTCAGACCATCAAAATATACAAACTCATACTTATTATCATACAAGATATTTTCCCACTGATGTGACACGTCAACTTGAGTGGTTGGTTTAGTGGCCTCTACTATAATAATCCAAGGTCTTATCACCTCGAATGAGAACCCTTCTAAGACATCTTTCTCAGCACCTTCCACGTCGATTTTTAGAAAATGCACAATTCTTGCAGCAGCATATTCAGAGCATAATTGATCTAGGGTCATTGCTGGTACTACAATATTTCTGCTTAATGACTCTCTCTTTACTAAATCAACTGAACTATCTTTATTAGTCGTTGACCAACCTCGAATAGCACTAATATAGAATTCAATTGGCTCTCCAGTTGAATTAATTGCAACATTAACATTTATGTCATTGAGACGCTCAACTTTCAACAGTTCGTAGTATTTTTCTTCAGGTTCAACGTTTATACCTTTCCAGCCTAAATCATAGAATAACTTAGTTACTGAGTCTTCAGTCGGATGGTTAGCACCTATATCGATATAAAAACCATTTTTAACGTCTTTCAATGCTCGCCATAGCATTACATCCTCTAAGTTCTGAGAATAGGAAACAATACTCACAATAACTCTACCTTTATTTTTGGCTCATTCCAGTTACAACCAACAAACTCCGTTTTATCAATATTCACAACAGTGAATACTGCTGCTAAATCTTTCCATTCATAGTTGTTTGTAAGATGATTATCACTATCAACTAATGCAGTCTGGATTGAATAAGTTCCGGGCCCCAAGTTAACAGGAAAGGTAATGTGAAATTCATAAGATGCACCTAGTTCAGGATGATTTATCACTTGTTTTGTGTGCCATGTGTTTGTACCATACATGACTTGACCTAATCGATCCTTAACTCCATAACCAAGTACTAAAGATTCAATTTTTTTGTGTACTTTGGCTATAACTCTTATATCAATAATTTCACCGACGCCAATACTATCAATACTCTTACCCGCAGAGTTTAATAGTCTAACATTCTGTACCGTTGCCTCTTTAGTACCAGAAACCGTTTGCACTTTGCCATCATCTTGAGTGATTTGCTCCACATGATCAGAGGCACCGTCTTTCGTGGCTATAAGCGCATTGTAATAATCCATGACTTCCTCAGGGTCTCCATCCTTTATGATGGCGCCTTTCTCTAATAAAATTGCCCTGTTACATACAGCTTGGATTGCCCCTCTATCATGAGATACAAATAAAAGCGTGGTGCCTTGTTTTTGAAATTCACGGATGCGGTTTAGGCTTTTGTGCTGAAAATATGCATCCCCAACAGACAACGCTTCATCTACAATTAGAATATCAGGTCGATAAGCAGTCACCACTGCAAATGCTACTCGCATTTGCATACCACTCGAGTACATTCTTACTGGTTGATCAAAGTAATCTCCAACCTCAGCAAACGCCTCAATCTCATTAATCACAGTGTCAATTTGCTCTTGAGTAAACCCCATGAGACCTGAAGCGTGATAAACATTTTGGCGACCCGTGAGGTCTGGGTGAAATCCCATACCTAGCTCAAGAATAGCAGATATACGTCCATAAACTTTAATATTTCCTTGAGTTGGTTTTAAAGTTCCTGTGACCATTTTCAACAGTGTACTCTTTCCTGCACCATTTCTACCAACTATTCCAACAGCTTCTCCAGAGTTTAGAGAAAATGTAATATCCTTCAATATTTCTTGTTCTTGAATCGGCTTCGTATTAACTCCAAACCAAGAGGCTATTCTTTGGAACTCTGAGCTGTAGTCAAGAAATGACTTCGCTACTTTTGACACCTCTAAAACTTTACTCATAATACATCTGCCATTTCTTCACTGGCTCTCTTAAACATAACAAGAGCGAAAGCAAGTGATATTACTGCGAAAATACTTGGGTACACTAATAGATTGAAATCTGGTGACTTGTCGTAAAGAAGAACATTGTGATATCCCATGATTAGTCCTGTCATAGGATTAATTTTCATGATCCACATGTACTTTGCAGGGACAATTGTTAACATATAAACAATAGGTGTAAGCCAGAACCAAAACTGCAATACAATATTCATCACTTGACCTACGTCTCGCATAAAGACATTAATCACGCCAAAAAAAAGGCCAATACCTACCGATAGCGCTACTGTTATTAATACCAAAATAGGTATCCAGTGAAGTGCATGAAAAGGAACGTGACCTAGAACACCAAATACAGCAAACATAGCCAAAAACATCAATAAGAAATTCACCAACCCGCTTCCTATGACAATCAAAGGTAGAGAACACCAAATACAGCAAACATAGCCAAAAACATCAATAAGAAATTCACCAACCCGCTTCCTATGACAATCAAAGGTAGAG
>NZ_MUFF01000041.1:0-14565 GCF_001996105.1 Salinivibrio sp. IB643 | reverse complement strand
GCGTTAATCGCCTTTTCCCGGGTTTGTCGAGTCAGTTGCAAACAACAAAGTATCGACATCGAGGTGTAAAATTGTGATTAACCACAAAGAAACCAGGTGATTATTGGCTGTAATTCAAAGCCACATCTCACTCTGGTTGACTGTAATTGTCAGCAGATGGGAGTAACGATAAGGGGTCGCGTGCTACATAACCTTAATCTAGATCAAAAAACCCCATTGATTGGCGGTCAATGGGGCGGTTTTGGTAAAAAATGTCTTGATCTCAGTTAAGCTTTCGGCCGGTTTTTGTCACGCCTTGGGCACATCAAAGCCAAAATGCAGATAGGCGCGCTGGCTGGCAATTCGGCCACGCGGGGTGCGTTGTAAATAGCCTTGCTGGATCAGATAAGGCTCAATCACATCTTCAATGGTGTCTTTTTCTTCACCAATCGCCGCGGCCAGATTATCTAAGCCGACCGGCCCCCCATCGAATTTTTCAATAATGGCGTTGAGCAGTTTGCGGTCCATGTAGTCAAACCCTTGGCTGTCAACGTCCAGCATATCCAAGGCGCGCTGGGCGATATCGGGACAGATGTGGCCACTGCCTTTTACTTCGGCAAAGTCGCGCACACGGCGGAGTAAACGGTTGGCAATCCGTGGTGTACCACGTGAACGACGCGCCACTTCCTCGGCCCCTTCGTCTTCCATCGACAACGCCAAGCAATGCGCACTGCGTTTTACAATCCCGGTTAAATCACGCACGTTGTAGTATTCCAAACGCTGGGTAATACCAAAACGGTCACGCAGGGGGGATGTCAGTGAACCCGCACGGGTGGTGGCGCCAATCAGGGTAAACGGTGGCAAATCGATTTTAATCGAGCGGGCGGCTGGCCCTTCACCAATCATAATATCCAGTTGGTAATCTTCCATGGCGGGATACAAGACTTCTTCCACCACTGGGCTTAGGCGATGAATTTCATCGATAAACAGCACATCATGAGGCTCTAGATTGGTGAGCAAGGCGGCAAGATCACCGGCCTTTTCTAGCACGGGGCCTGAGGTGGTGCGAATACTCACGTCCATTTCGTTGGCAACAATATTGGCCAGAGTGGTTTTACCGAGGCCGGGCGGACCAAAAATCAGCAGGTGATCCAGGGCTTCTTGGCGTTTGCGTGCGGCATGGATAAAAATTTCCATTTGCCCACGTACGTGGTCTTGGCCTTGGTAATCTTCTAGTAACTTGGGACGTATCGCGCGATCAATCACTTCATCTTCGCGATCGGGCGTGGTTTGCGCCGAAATTAAACGATCAGCTTCTATCATGGGTTACACCATCGAGCGCAGCGCGTGACGGATCACGTCTTCACTGCTCATGTCATCGGTTGCAATTTGTTTTACCACTTTTTCTGCTTGTGCTGCTTTATAGCCCAAGGCGACCAGGGCACTCACCGCTTCATCTGCCGCGGTTGAGACCGTGGTCGGAGCTGGACGAGTGGCCGCCCCCTCGCCAGTAGCCGCATCCGTATGCGGGGTAAAGAGATCGAATGCTTCCCAGTTTTTAAGCCGATCGCGCATTTCAATCACCAAGCGTTCCGCGGTTTTCTTCCCTACCCCGGGAATTTTCACCAAGGTCGATACATCGTTATGCTCAACACTGTCGACAAAATGATTGGCTGTCATTCCCGACAAAATCGCTAATCCGAGCTTAGGCCCTACGCCATTGGCTTTGATCACTTCCCGAAACAGCGCCCGCTCGCGTTTACCGCTGAAACCATAGAGTAATTGCGCATCTTCACGGACCACAAAGTGGGTATACACAGTGGCCGTCTCGCCCACGTCCGGCAGTTGATATAGACAGTTCATGGGCATGCTCACTTCGTAACCGACGCCGTTTACGTCAATTAAAATCTCCGGCGGCTGCTTTTCTATCAGGGTTCCGTGTAATCGGCCTATCACAATCGATTCTCTGTTTGTTACTTTCCCTTCAGGATAAAGAATAACTGGATGTATATCCAGTCGAATTGAGGGAATACGGAATACGGAATACGGAATACGGAATACGGAATACGGAATACGGAATACGGAAAGAGCATATCGTGCCAGCTCTGGTAGATAAAGTTCCTAGGTCCTAGGGCCTAGGGCCTAGGAACGGCTTTACGCGCCATCCGACATCAAAACCAAAGATTAACCCCAATGTTAAATTTGGCGCCGATCGTAACAGGCGCAGTGCAACTGGCGCCCGTTGGCATAGTACATCATTGTGGACATCTTGCCGGGGCTTGTGTCATCGACGCCAATGGCACCATCGATATATAAATTTTGTCATTGTATGCATTCCCACGCAGGAGCGTGGGAACGAGTAAAGAGTAAAAAGCGCTTTTACCGATATCGGCCGCGGCGGGCGGCGTTGGCTTTGCCGGCCATGGCGATCAGGGTGTGGTTGGTGTGGGCATGGCAAATCGCCACGGCAAGGGCATCGGCGGCATCGGCTTGGGGGGTGGCGCTGAGTTTCAACATGTGGGTGACCATATGCTGCACTTGCTTTTTATCCGCGCTACCTTTGCCGACGACTGCTTGCTTGATAAGCCTTGCTGCGTATTCAGATACCGGTAGATCGGCATTCACCGCCGCAACGATGGCACTGCCCCGTGCTTGGCCCAATTTAAGCGCCGAATCGGCATTACGGGCCATAAAGACTTGTTCGATGGCAAAGTTGTCCGGCTGAAATTGGGTGATCACTTCACTCACCCCTGCGTAGATATACTTCAAGCGACCGGGTAAGTCGTCGGTTTCTGTCCGAATACACCCGCTACCGAGGTATTCAAGATGCCGCCCCTGTTGGCGGATCACCCCATAACCGGTGATCCGCGAACCTGGGTCAATCCCCAGTATAATGGTCATTTAGCTTAAACTCGCTGCCACTTCATCCGAGATATCCCCGTTATGATAAACCTCTTGCACATCGTCAAGGTCTTCTAACGTATCGATAAGACGCAGTAACTTCGGTGCGGTATCTGCATCTAACTCGGCTTTGGTCGATGGCACCTGGGTCACTTCGGCGCGTTCCGCTTCAAACCCGGCTTTGTCGAGGGCATCTTTGACGGTACCAAAATCATTGGGGGTGGTGTAGACATCGATTGAGCCGTCGTCATAGGTGACCACGTCTTCTGCCCCGCCTTCGAGTGCCGCTTCCATCACATCGTCTTCTTCCAGGCCAGACGCATAGGTCACAACGCCTTTTTTATCAAATAGGAAGCTAACCGAGCCGTCAGTGCCTAGGTTACCACCAGATTTGGAAAATGCGTGACGAACACCTGACACGGTACGATTGCGGTTGTCGGTCATACATTCCACCATCACCGCGGTGCCCGCTGGGCCATACCCTTCGTAAATCACGGTTTCCATGTTGTCATCGCCATCACCGCCAGCTCCGCGTGTGATCGCTCGGTTGATGGTGTCGCGTGTCATATTGTTAGATAGCGCTTTATCGACCGCCGCACGCAAGCGTGGATTGGTTTCTGCTTCGGGACCACCTTCTTTGGTGGCAACCACTAATTCTCGAATCAGTTTGGTGAAAATCTTACCGCGCTTCGCGTCTTGAGCGGCTTTACGGTGTTTAATATTCGACCACTTACTGTGACCTGCCATATCGATTCTCCGTTTTTTTGCGCTCCCCTCACGTGAAAGGAGTAATCAGAAAAAACGCGCCTTGGCTTTTCAGTCTGAGGCGCGTTGATGAAATGACGTTAAGGTAACGTTATTCGCTTTGTTCGTTTTGCTCGGCTGCCACGGTAATGCTGAGCGCTAGCTCTTCAAGCGCGGCGTCATTGGCAATACTTGGCGCATCCGTCATCAAACACGCTGCGGCGGTGGTTTTCGGGAACGCAATGACGTCACGAATGTTCTCGGTGCCAGACAGCAGCATCACCAAACGGTCCATACCAAATGCCAAACCTGCGTGTGGTGGAGTGCCGTATTTTAGCGCGTCGAGCAAGAAACCGAACTTCTTGCGCTGCTCTTGTTCGTCAATGCCCAGGGTCTCAAAGACGGCTGCTTGCATTTCTGGGTTATGAATACGCACCGAGCCACCGCCGACTTCATAGCCATTAATCACCATGTCGTAGGCATTGGAGTTCGCCGCGGCCGGATTGGCTTTTAGCTGCTCTGGCGTGACGTCAGTTGGCGCTGTAAATGGGTGGTGCATGGCGTGCAGGTTACCTTCGTCGTCTTCCTCAAACATCGGGAAGTCCACGACCCACAGCGGAGTCCAAGCTTGGGTGTCGGTCAGTTCAAGATCCAAGCCTAATTTTACACGCAATGCGCCCAGCGCTTCGGTGACTACCGATTTTTTGTCGGCGCCGAACAAGATAATGTCCCCGCTTTGCGCGTCAGTGCGTGACAGAATGCTCTCCACGACATCCGCGTTAAGGAACTTGGCGACGGGCGATTGAATACCGTCAAAGCCGGCGTCACGATCGTTGACCTTCATCCATGCCAAGCCTTTGGCGCCGTAAATGCTAACAAAATGGGTGTACTCATCAATTTGTTTGCGAGATAAGCTGGCGCCACCTGGCACGCGGATGACTGCCACACGGCCTTTTTCATCGTTCGCTGGGCCAGAGAAGACTTTAAATTCAACGTCTTTGACAATGTCGGCCACATCGACGATTTCAAGCGGGTTACGCAAGTCTGGCTTATCAGAGCCAAACCGACGCATCGCTTCTTCATATTTCATGATGGGGAAGGTACCCAAATCAACGTTGAGTAGCGACTGCCACATTTCGCGGATCATTTGCTCGGTCACGTCACGTACTTGTTCAGCGCTCATGAACGAGGTTTCGATATCGATTTGGGTAAATTCTGGTTGGCGATCCGCGCGCAAGTCTTCATCTCGGAAGCACTTCACGATTTGGTAATAGCGATCGAAGCCGGACATCATCAGTAGCTGTTTAAACAGCTGTGGCGATTGTGGCAAGGCATAAAAGCTGCCTTTGTGAACGCGGCTTGGCACCAAGTAATCGCGCGCACCTTCCGGGGTTGCTTTGGTCAGTACCGGGGTTTCGATATCTAAAAAGTCGTTCTCATCCAGGAAACGACGGACAAAGCTGGTGGCCTTGGCACGCAGTTTAATGCGATCGCTCATCTCTGGACGACGCAAGTCGAGGTAGCGGTACTTAAGACGCTGCTCTTCAGAGATAAACTGGTTAAAGTCAATCGGCATCGGTGCGCTGCGGTTGATAATCTCTAACCCTTTCGCCACCACTTCGACTTCGCCAGTGGCCATATCACGGTTGATTTGGCTGTCTGGACGTGCACGGACTTCACCACGAATGGCAACACAGAATTCGTTACGCAGTTTATTGGCATGTTCGTAAACATCACCCATATCAGGATCAATCACAACTTGCACCAGACCTTCACGGTCGCGCATGTCGATAAAAATCAAGCCGCCCAAATCACGACGACGATTAACCCAACCACAAAGACTTACTTCTTGCCCGACATGGGCTTTATTCAGGTGACCACAATATTGGGTGCGCATAGACTATTCCTGATCTGTTCTGATAATTCTGCTTGCCCCCTTGGGCACAAGCCTGTCAATTCTGAGGGAAATTCGACAACAGCCTTTGTCGTACCTGACGATACGCCCCTGCGACTGCCGTTACTGTCAAAGACCTGCCATTATAAAGGAAAAGCCCCGCTCTTGGTAAAGCGATCGCGTGTTTTTATTCTGTTTATCCTTCATATGGTTTTTTATCCCTGTTGCGATTAGGCTACCGCAACGTGTATTGACCGATCATAACGACGCTATGTCTCTGATGCTACATCAACTGTCCGATCCGCCGTTGCGCCTTGGTTTGACCCAGTGGTCTCATCCCAGTTGGCAGCACCATTTTTATCCTCCAGGTACCCGTTCGGGTGAGCGTTTAGCCCGCTACGCAGAGGTATTCAATACAGTTGAGGGCAATACCACCTTTTACGCGTCGCCGTCGCCACAGACGGTGGCGAATTGGGCGACCGCGACGTCAGATACTTTCCAATTTACTTTTAAGTTTCCCAAAACCATTACCCATCAATGCCAGTTGCGCCATGCGCAAGATTTAACGCGGGATTTTATTCATTTGATGGCGCCTCTCCATGATAAAATTGGCCAGTGGACGATTCAGCTGCCGGCCCGCTTTGGTCCTGAGGGCTTGCCGGATCTGGCCGCCTTTTTGCAAAGCTTACCGGCGGATATCTTTATCGGCGTGGAAGTACGGCACCCGGCTTTTTTTGCCAAAGGAGAGGCAGAGAAGGCGTTGAATCGACTCTTGATCGCCCATCATGCCAACCGAGTGATCATGGACAGTCGTCCTGTGTTCGCGGCGAAACCGGACACGCCAGCGGTGATTGATGCACAAAAGAAAAAGCCGCGTGTCCCCGTGCATGCGATTGCCACCAGCGATGCGCCTATGGTGCGGTTTATTGGTCATCCTGAGCTGGCAGACAATAGCGCATTTTTTGAACCATGGATCCCACGTTTATCTCAATGGATAGCCGCGGGCAAAACGCCCTATTTAATGATTCATACTTCGGATAATGATCAAGCCCCGGCGCTCGCGGCACACTTGTATCAACATCTTGATTTATCAACGCCACTGGCTTCAGTCACCCGCGCCGCGCAAAGTCAGCAAGGGTCACTGTTTTAGTGTATCCACGCAAGGTGCGCGCTCACCGTGCAGACAGGCGCTGAAAAATTCACTACAATACGCCGCTTTTGCGATAGGGTTTGCTGGCGTCAGGTGCTCACACTGGCCAGCTGGGCTGATTTGTAGGGGCTTATATGGCTAATCAGGATAAAATTTTCGCGGCGCCGATTGAGAAGATGGGCGACTTTACCTTCGATGAGAATGTCGCCGAAGTGTTCCCGGATATGATCCAGCGCTCGGTGCCTGGGTACAGCAACATTATCTCGGCGATTGGTATGCTGGCGAAACGCTTTGCCACGCCAGATAGCCATATTTACGATCTCGGTTGCTCGTTGGGCGCCGCCACCTTGTCGATGCGCCGCCATATTCCTCATGATAGCTGTACCATCATCGCGGTTGATAATTCACAAGCGATGGTGGAGCGTTGCCGTTTGCATGTGAATGCCTATCGCGGTGCTGCCGATGTTGAGGTGCGTGAAGCCGATATTCGCGACGTGACGATCACTAATGCCTCCATGGTGGTGCTTAATTTTACCCTACAATTTTTAAGCCCTGACGATCGCCAAGCGCTACTCACCCGCATCTATCAGGGATTAAAACCGGGCGGGATCCTGATTTTGTCGGAGAAGTATTGCTTTGAAGACGAAACCGCCAATGAACTGCTGATTGACTTGCACCATGACTTTAAACGCGCCAATGGCTACAGCGAGCTTGAGATCAGTCAAAAACGCAGTGCGCTGGAAAACGTGATGCGTCCAGATAGCATTGATACCCATAAAACGCGATTGAGCGAGATTGGTTTTAGCAGTGTCGCCATGTGGTTTCAATGTTTTAACTTTGGGTCGATGTTCGCGATTAAATAGGGTAAGCGATGACATAAAGCGATGCATCCCGTCATCCCGGTACGCTGTTGACCTATTTAGATCATTGATCCAGTTACACCATTGATCGAGTTACACCATTGATCCAGTCAACCTTTTGATTCAGCGAAACACGCCATTAAGTACGAGTAATCTGATGTTTGATTTTTCCGATTTTTATCAACTGATCGCCAAAAACCGTCTCTCTCACTGGTTAGAAGTTCTGCCGGCGCAATTGGCGGAGTGGCAAACCCAGCCCCATGGCGATATGCCAAAGTGGATAAAAGTGCTGAATAAAATCCCGACCGATGCGCCCGAGCAGGTGGAGCTAAAAGATAGGGTCCAGATTGGCGATGCCACCAGCTTGCCTGCCGGTGAGCGTAAAAAGTTAGAAAATCTGCTCCGTAGCTTTCACCCATGGCGCAAAGGGCCTTATCAGGTTCACGGTATGGATATCGACACCGAGTGGCGTTCGGATTGGAAGTGGGATCGGGTGCTTCCCCATATCTCTCCGCTCAAAGGGCGCTATGTGCTCGATGTCGGCTGTGGGAATGGCTACCACATGTGGCGGATGTTGGGTGAAGGGGCGGCTCTGACCGTGGGTATTGATCCCTCTGAGCTCTTCTTAATGCAGTTCGACGCCATTCGTCGCTTAATGGGCAATGACCAACGCGCGCATCTGCTGCCCTTAGGAATCGAAAAACTCCCTGCCCTGCGTGCATTTGATACCGTGTTTAGCATGGGCGTGCTTTACCACCGTCGCTCGCCGCTCGATCATCTAATGCAACTCAAAGATCAGTTGGGGAAAGACGGTGAGCTGATACTGGAAACCTTGGTGATTGATGGCGATGAAAACGCTGTATTGGTGCCATCAGGCCGCTATGCACAAATGCGCAATGTCTACTTTTTCCCTTCGGCGCGCGCGCTCAAAGTGTGGTTGGAAAAAATCGGATTTGTCGATGTCCGTATTGTCGATGAATGTGTCACCACCACCGACGAGCAGCGCAGCACGGCGTGGATGACCCATAACTCGTTGCCAGAGTACCTAAACCCAGATGACCCGACGCAAACCATCGAAGGGTATCCGGCGCCTAAACGCGCAATTTTAGTGGCGCGCAATCCTGATTAAATCGCGCCAGGCGGCGTGTGCTGTAGTTAATTTGATCGAGTGTAGTTAATTTAACCTAGAGCACACGCAACGCTGACGCTGATGTCGCGATCTACGCCCTTTTAGTGTTATTCACTGTATGGACAAGGGCGCGACTGCCTGTTTTCGGGCAATTTTTCACCGATAGCGTTGAGATAATCAACGTTTAGTCAATTCTGACTAACATTTGACAGAACCTCTCTATCCATCTTGGTCGCATCCTTTAGAATCTGCGTCCACAGCTTGTCGTTTCATCGTTCCTGTTAGGCTAAGCGACATAAACCGACTGATGAAATACAAATCGGCTTCGCGATCAAGTCATTTACAAGCTATATTTCAAGCATATACTAGAATTATCTTTTCAGCGCTGAGGGTTTTACATGGTTTATCGCTACACATTGATTGGTGGTTTGCTCGTTATCGTTTCTGGCTGTACCTTGACTTCACAGCACCAGCACAAAGAAACGCTTAATACCATTCATACCACCGCCACCCATGTGCATGAGCAACAAACGGCCACACAGAACCAATTAAAAGCGCATGACAAGACTCTGACCGTATTGACCGACGAGATGCGTCAACTGGCTGATAAATTAAATGTCATGCAGCGGACTCAGGCAAAAATGTATGCCAATTTTGCCAACCCAAAACCGGAAGTTAGAATTCAAGAAAAAGTGGTCCGGGTACCCGTGAATAACGACAAAGTAGTCCTTGGCGCACGTGAGTGGATTTGGTTTGATGAAACCAAATCCACCTTCCGATCGCGCGTAGATACCGGCGCGGCAACCTCGTCACTCAATGCGGTGGATATTCAAGAATTTGAGCGCGATGGTGACACCTGGGTCAAGTTTAATATCAATCACAGTGAAGACAATGACCAGTCGGTATTTATGGAAATACCCGTAAAGCGCTGGGCGCGTATACGCCAATCATCGACCGATAAAGCTGACCGCCGCCCCGTGGTTGAAGCGTGGATCCGGGTGGGCAACATTCACGAAAAAACCGAATTTACCCTCGCGGATCGTACCAATATGGAATATCCCGTATTGTTGGGCCGTTCGTTTTTTAAAGATTTAGCTGTGGTAGATGTCAGCCAAGTGCACATTCATCCGAAATATCAGCCGGATACACCCAAAGAGCCTAATGATGATCGTCAGTCGCCATCAACGTCTAAAGAACCGGCTCTACAAGAATAGGCTTTACGAAAATAGGTAATCAACATGGTTTCACGGGTTCCTTTTTACTTTTTGATCGGCTTTTTAATTTTGGCCGGTATCGCACTCAGTGCCTATCGTCACCTAGGTTATGGGGTGCCTTGGCAAGCGGAAAACACCCGCCAAGTTTGGCAAATTGAGGCCAGAATTAACTTTGATGCCGATAATGGCCCAGTAAAAGTTAGTCTTGCCGCACCAGATAGCCAACCTGGGCTGACGCTTATCGATGAGAGCACCTCCTCGGCAGGCTATGGTTTTTCATTGCTTAACACTGAACATGGCCGCCAAGCACAGTGGTCGACGCGCCAAGCCAGCGGTGAGCAAACCCTTTATTTTAAAAACCAAATGTTAGTCGACGACAGTGCGCGCTATAACATGCCCCCACCTGATGAAGAGCAGGTGGCGCTTCCTGTGATGGATAATGCTGCCAAAAATGCGGCGTTAGCACTGCTGGATCGTGCACGGGCGCGCTCGGCGGACAACATGACGTTGACCCGTGAGCTCATCAAACAATTTAATAGCCCAGATAGTCAAAACGCGGCTTTGTTACTCAATACCCTCGACAAACCCGACGCCCTACGAAAAACCTTGGCACTGGAAGGTGTGCATGCGCGCGTGGTCGGTGGCTTGGAGCTTGAAGATGGGCGACGTCGCCAAACTATCTCTCCTATGCTACAAGTGTGGCAAGACACACGCTGGCACTTGTTTGATTTAACCACTGGGCAAAATGGCCATCACAGTAATGCCCTGCTCTGGAACCAGCACGGCGGACCATTGTTAGAAGTGATAGGCGGTGAAAATAGCCAGGTACATTTTTCAATTATCTCCCAAGATATCAGCCCACAACAGGCCACCTCGGCGAAGGTTTCCGCCGATAACCTACTTAACTTTTCTATTCATAGCTTGCCCATTGAAGAGCAGGCGATGTTTAAAACCATTATGCTGATCCCGATTGGCGCGCTGATTGTGGTGTTCTTGCGCGTGATCGTGGGGTTAAAGACTTCAGGGACCTTTATGCCAGTGCTGATTGCGGTCGCCTTTGTGCAAACCCAATTACTCACTGGGATTGTTGGCTTTGTGTTGATCGTCGGCACTGGGCTGGTGATAAGAAGCTATCTCTCCCGGCTTAATTTACTGCTGGTGGCGCGAATTTCCGCGGTGATTATCACGGTCATTTTAATTATTTCGGTATTTAGCGTGATCGCGTTCCGTATCGGCTTAATGGAAGGGCTAACCATCACCTTCTTCCCAATGATTATTCTGTCATGGACCATCGAGCGGATGTCGATTTTATGGGAAGAGGAAGGCGCAAAAGAAGTGGTCATTCAAGGCGGTGGCTCACTCGTCACTGCGGTGTTGGTGTATTTGGCGATGACCAATGAGTTGGTCCGGCATCTGACCTTTAACTTTATTGGCTTGCAGCTAGTGATCTTGGCATTGATATTAATGCTGGGTAATTACACCGGCTACCGCTTGTCGGAGTTGAAGCGGTTTCGCCCGTTAGCACATCAGGATGGGGGCGGTCGTGATGATTAAATTCTTTTCAMGGTTCGCCTCTCCCTTTCGCCTGARTCACGCCGGTATTATGGGGATGAACCAGCGTAATATCCGTTACATTGGTCGTTACAACGATAGGCGTCTTTATCCATTAGTGGATGACAAACTTAAAACCAAGTTGATCGCCCAGCAAGCCGGCGCTACCGTCCCTGAGTTAATCGGCGTGATTGATAGCCAAGCGCACGTCAAACGTATTCATCACATGGTGGCAAATTGGCCCGGTTTTGTGATTAAACCGGCGCAAGGCTCAGGCGGTAAAGGCATTTTGGTGGTGACGAAAAATCATCAAGGGGTCTATACCAAGGCCTCTGGCAAGACCGTGAGCCACATCGATGTTGAACGTCATATCACCAATACGCTCGCAGGCCTGTTCTCGCTCGGTGGCAAAGCGGATGTTGCCGTGGTCGAGAACTTGATCGCGTTCGACGATAGCTTCAGCGGTTTTAGCTATGAAGGGGTCCCTGATATTCGCGTGATTGTGTTTCAAGGGTATCCGGTGATGGCGATGATGCGGCTGTCGACCTCAGCATCTGATGGCAAGGCCAATTTGCACCAAGGGGCAGTAGGCGTCGGGCTAGATATGGCCACCGGTAAGGCGCTAAAGGCGGTGCAATTTAACCGCCCCATCACCCATCACCCGGACACGGAACATGACCTTTATACCCTGAAAGTGCCTCATTGGCAGCAGCTGCTCACGCTGGCAGCCAGCGCCTGGGAGATGACCGACTTAGGTTATATGGGGACAGATATGGTATTAGACAAAGAGAAGGGCCCGATGGTACTCGAGCTTAATGCACGGCCTGGTCTTGCGATCCAAATTGCTAATGGTTGCGGATTGCTGCCAAGGTTACGGCTGATTGAGTCACTTCCACCTCGGCGCTACCCGCTGATGCCAGACGATCGCGTGGCGTTTTCGATGCAGCATTTTGCTGGACAAAGTACGCAGCCATTGTCGCCCCAACTGGCACAAACCGGATAAAAAAACACTAAAGTTTACCGTACGCGGCCGATACCCTATTACACATCCGCACAATCACGATACGAATTAGGGTAACCGCAGTGACTATCCATACCATCGACAAAGCGCAGCTTATTAGCGACGCCCAGTTTGGGGGCAACCTCAATCAGGCGGTGGTGCAAGGGCGTCGTTCCGACTTTGCGTTGATGATGGCGCTGCTTTCCGGGGATGCAAATGAGTCAACGCCACTCACCCTCACCGACAACCCTATCAGTAATGATGCGGTATTGCGCCAGCAGTTCCAGCTGGCAGAGCCGCAACCCTTGGCGGCTAGCAATGAAGAAGATTATCAGCGCGCCAGTGCCCAAGCCGATGCCTTTCACCGTGGCGGTTTAGCCAGCGCCAATTTGCGCTTTCAACTTGCTCCGGCCGCTATGCATTATCCGCCCCAGGGTACGCACGGCTTTGATGAATCGGTCTACCATAATCTTTCCGGTCATGAGCGTCGTCACTTAGCTGATGCAACCCCAAGCCGCCCCGCTTTTAACCCTGCCACCTTGTATGAAAAACTCACCACATCGCATTGCTTCGATAAAATGCGTGTAAACGCATAACAACGAAGATCGCAAGTTGATCCTGATAGGGTTCCATGATCCTTATCGAAATTGTGATCGTCTCTCAATTCCCAACAATATTTCTGCCAGACGACCAGACGTTTTGAGCCTTTTTTTCGCAGTCGGCGTAATTATGGTCCAGTATTATCTTGCCACGCTTGAATAAGGTGTGAGTAAGCTGTCACTTTCACGTGATTAGCTTGAGTGTAAAAGGCAAGGCGTGATTCGCTAATTTATTGATACCATTAAGGAATTGACCATGAAGATCGATAACGCAGTGGTCGTTATTACCGCCGGCGGCTCATCATCGGGACGCGCAATGGCAGAGCATTTTTGCTCGCTTGGTGCTGATGTCGCATTGCTCGATACTGAATGGCCAGCACTGCGCTTAAGTGCCGATCAATGCCGTCCCTATGCTGGGCGCGTCCAGCCGATTTGTTTGACCGATGATCAACCAGCTTCTGTCCATGATGCGTTCGTACAAGTGACGCAACTTTTTGGCGGCATTGATGTGCTCATCAACCAATGGCAAGGCGATATATTGCCCAGTTTATTTAACAATGGTGCTTGGTGTGATATGCCGAGAACGCTGACCAATACAACCTCGCAGTGTTATCTGGTGGTTCAGCACGCGGTAGTGTGTATGCAACAACGTGGTCGCCCCGGTGTGATCATTAATGTCGCTGGCGCTCATCTTACCCCTGGTACGGTTGCCAATGCCATGATTGGCGGCTTAACCCAGCGCTGGGCCAAAGAGCTTTCCGGGCTAAAGATCCGCGTGGGAGGCATTGTGCCACGCCACCGACATCGCGCAACCTTTGAGATGGATGACGAATTAATTCGAAATGCGGAGTATATTGTCTCGAATGATTCTTTTAACGGCCGGTTGTTAGAAGCAAGTGGTTAGAAAGAGCAAAAGCCCCGATGCGAGTATGCGGCAGTCTTTTCTCGTTTCTAGCCTCTAGAAGCGACGCGTCTCGTCTCTTTCCGTATTCCGTAAGCGAAGCGCTCTGTATTCAAAAAGCCTGAATATCGCGTAGGTCGGTATAAGCGCCTTCTCGATCGCGCAAGCTTGGTGTGATTTCCGCCGCGCGCCATCCGACATAGGAACCAACGATTAACCTCGATCGTGACAGGCGCCCGTTGACAATATGCACTTATCCAACATCTTACCGGGGCTTGTGTCATCGTCGCCAATGGCACCACCGATATATAAACCAGGCGTAGGTCGGTATAAGCGCCAGCACAATGCCAATCATTATCACGATGTGGGCCGCGCGCCATCCGACACCGGGGCCAACGATTAACCTCGATCGTGACAGGCGCCCGTTGGCAATGTGTACCTATCCATCTGTAGTGGTCAAGAAAAACTGGCCACCAGTTTATAGTTAATCCAGTATTTTTCCTCTGCCACGTTCGGACTCATACCGCTATTATGCTGATGTGGCCTAAGTTGGCTGTAATACCCGATTAAATATTTCAGTATATGCGCTTGAGCCTGCGAAAATGAACGGTAACCATAAGTCGGCACCCATTCTGTCTTCAAA
>NZ_MUFF01000040.1:0-15850 GCF_001996105.1 Salinivibrio sp. IB643 | reverse complement strand
TGTGCTCTTGTTGGCATCCACTTTTAAAAAAGTGAAATCAAAACAGCTCAAGGCTGTACCAACATGAATTGGTCACTCAGTTCATCGAATAAATCTTTTTGTCTATTCTCAACGAGTGCCCACACAGATTGCATAGGTCAAATTGTTAAAGAGCGTTGACTGTGCGAAGCAGTGCTTCGCTTGGTCAGGGCTGCGTATATTACGCGCCTTACCGTTAAAGTCAAGCAGAAATTTTATTTTTTATTTTCAACCCTCAGGCTGGAAATAAAACCTCTTTTTGACTTCCCTAACGCGTTGTCCCCGCGTTAAGTAGGGCTGCATTCTAGAGAAAACGTGACAACCGTCAACAATAAATTTCATTTTATTTTTTGTTTGTTCGAAATTAAACCTTGTTGCTGGCTTTATCCCCACACTGGGCGTATTTCGTTCAAAACTGTTCGACTATTCTTAACACCGACGAGATCTATTAGCGCGATGAGAGTGACGAAAAGCGTCACCAATAATATTTTTAATCATTGATGCTATATCGCGGCTTGCGTAAAAAGATAAGTTTAGATAAAGAAAAAGCCAGGCATAAGCCTGGCTTTTCTAAATGCACTACAAAAATAAATAACTTATTCTGCAGCTTCCTCAGCGTCTTGCTCTGGGCGATCTACGAGCTCGATGTAAGCCATAGGGGCTTTATCACCTGAGCGAACACCGCATTTCAAAATGCGAGTGTAACCGCCTGCACGTGAAGCAAAACGTGGGCCGAGTTCATTAAACAGTTTCGCTACTACTTCGTCGTTACGAGTGCGAGCGAACGCTACACGACGGTTAGCAACACTGTCGTTCTTAGCTAAGGTAATCAACGGTTCAATAACGCGACGCAGCTCTTTTGCCTTAGGCAAAGTTGTTTTGATAACTTCATGAGTTACCAGCGAGCTAGCCATGTTGCTGAACATCGCTTTACGATGGCTGCTGTTGCGATTGAGTTGACGACCACTCTTACGATGGCGCATGACCTAATCCTTCTAACTAAATAATCAGTAACTGATTAATCTTCAGCGATTGATGCTGGCGGCCAGTTTTCTAGGCGCATGCCTAGAGATAGACCACGTGATGCCAGCACGTCTTTAATCTCTGTCAAAGACTTCTTACCAAGGTTTGGTGTTTTAAGAAGCTCAACCTCAGTACGCTGTACCAGATCACCGATATAGTGAATCGCTTCTGCTTTCAAACAGTTTGCAGAGCGAACAGTTAGTTCAAGATCGTCTACAGGACGCAGTAGGATCGGATCGAACTCTGGCTTCTCTTCTTTCTCCTCAGGGACACGCACGTCGCGTAAATCAACAAACGCATCCAACTGTTCAGCTAGGATGGTTGCCGCACGGCGAATCGCTTCCTCAGGATCCAGTGTACCGTTAGTTTCCATATCGATGACTAACTTATCAAGGTCGGTACGCTGTTCAACACGTGCTGCTTCAACATTGTAAGCAATACGATCTACTGGGCTAAACGTTGCATCGACAAGTAGGCGACCAATGGGACGCTCGTCGTCTTCGCTATCGATACGCGCAGACGCTGGTACATAGCCACGACCACGTTCTACCTTGATACGCATGCTAATTTCCGCGTTTGCATCAGTCAGGTGGCAGATAACGTGTTCTGGGTTCGCAATCTCAACACCACCATCATGGGTGATGTCGCCTGCAACAACAGGGCCTGCACCAGACTTGGTCAGAGTAAGGATAACTTCATCTTTACCCTCAACCTTAACGGCTAGGCCTTTAAGGTTAAGTAGGATTTCCAGGATGTCTTCCTGAACCCCTTCTTTGGTGCTGTACTCGTGCAACACGCCGTCAATTTCTACTTCCGTCACCGCACAGCCTGGCATAGATGAAAGTAGGATACGACGTAGCGCATTCCCCAGAGTATGGCCAAAACCACGCTCTAGAGGTTCAAGAGTTACTTTTGCGTGCGTCGAGCTAACTTGTTCAATATCAACCAGACGCGGCTTAAGAAATTCTGTTACAGAACCCTGCATTATGTCCTCTCTTTAGTTCAGCTTTACTTAGAGTAAAGCTCGACGATCAGGTGTTCGTTGATGTCAGCAGACAAATCAGAACGCTCTGGTAGGCGTTTGAATGTGCCTTCCATCTTCTTACTGTCTACTTCGATCCAAGTTGGCAGTTCGCGCTGTGCCGCAACTTCTAGAGCTGCTTTGATGCGCGCCTGGTTCTTCGCCTTCTCGCGAATGCTAACCACGTCGTTTGCCGAAACCTTGAAAGAAGGTACGTTAACAACTTTGCCGTTAACTAGGATCGCTTTGTGGCTTACCAGCTGACGTGATTCGGCGCGAGTTGCACCAAAGCCCATGCGGTAAACTACGTTATCCAGACGACCTTCAAGAAGCTGAAGCAGGTTTTCACCTGTATTACCCTTGATGCGGGCAGCGTCTTTGTAGTAGTTACGGAACTGCTTTTCCATTACGCCGTAGATACGACGAACTTTTTGCTTCTCACGAAGCTGAACGCCATAGTCAGACAAACGGCCGCGACGCTGACCGTGAACGCCTGGGACGTTATCGATTTTACACTTGGTATCAATCGCGCGTACGCCTGACTTAAGGAACAAGTCAGTACCTTCGCGACGGCTAAGCTTCAGCTTAGGACCCAAATATCTTGCCATGATCTTTCTCCAATATTCTAAGAAACAGCGCTAGTGCGTATTAAACGCGGCGTTTCTTAGGTGGACGACAACCGTTATGCGGGATTGGCGTCGCATCGACAATGTTAGTGATGCGGAAGCCCGCAGCGTTCAGGGCACGAATAGTAGACTCGCGGCCTGGACCTGGACCTTTAACCATCACTTCGAGGTTTTTCAGGCCGTACTCTTTAGCCATTTCACCACAACGCTCAGCAGCAACCTGCGCAGCGTATGGAGTTGACTTACGAGAGCCACGGAAGCCTGAACCACCGGCAGTTGCCCATGCTAGAGCATTGCCTTGACGGTCAGAAATCGTCACGATTGTGTTATTGAAAGACGCATGAATGTGCGCGACGCCATCAGCGACTTGCTTGCGTACGCGTTTGCGTGCACGAGTTGCTTGTTTAGCCATAGTACTCACCTACCCCGATTATTTCTTGATCGGTTTGCGCGGACCCTTACGGGTACGAGCGTTGGTCTTCGTACGCTGGCCACGAAGTGGCAAGCTGCGACGATGACGCAAACCGCGGTAACAACCAAGGTCCATAAGACGCTTGATGTTCATGGAAATTTCACGACGTAGATCGCCTTCTACGGTGTATTTAGCCACACCGTCACGCAATTGGTCGATCTGTTCTTCTGATAGTTCACTGATCTTAGTGCTTTCAGCAATACCGACATCAGCTAGAATAGCTTGAGAGGTGGTTTTGCCGACACCGTAAATCGCAGTCAATGCGATTACAGCGTGCTTTTGATCAGGAATGTTAATGCCTGCTATACGGGCCACTATTCACTCCTAGTACTTTTCAAGTAGAACCGCTGCAGAGCCCGTCGAGGATACGCAGCGGCATAGCCACTTCTTTTGCACATACAAAAGGTGGGCTGGCTAATGTAGCCAGCCTGACCTCATTTTGCAAGAAAAATATTCTGCTATTAGCCTTGGCGTTGCTTGTGCTTTGGCTCACTGCAGATCACACGAACGGTACCGTTACGTTTGATCACTTTACAGTTACGGCAGATTTTCTTAACGGAAGCACGAACTTTCATTGCTAAACTCCGTAAATAGACAACCTATTAGCGGCCGTAGCCTTTTAGGTTGGCTTTTTTCAACACGGACTCATATTGTTGAGACATCAAATGAGTCTGAACTTGAGCCATAAAGTCCATGATTACGACTACTACGATAAGTAGTGATGTGCCACCAAAGTAAAAGTGGACATCCCACGCAATCATCATGAACTCGGGGATCAGACAGATAAAGGTAATATACATGGCGCCCGCTAAGGTCAAACGTGTCATTACTTTATCAATGTATCTAGCAGTCTGCTCACCCGGGCGAATACCAGGTACGAACGCCCCTGACTTCTTCAAGTTATCTGCAGTTTCTCGCGGGTTAAATACCAACGCCGTATAGAAAAAGCAGAAGAAGATAATCGCTGCCGCATAAAGTATCACATACGCTGGTTGTCCCGGACTCAGTGCCAAAGACACATCGGTCAGCCAGCTTGTCTGATCACCCTTACCAAACCAGTTAGCAAGCGTGCCAGGGAACAGAATAATACTTGATGCAAAAATCGCAGGAATAACGCCTGCCATGTTGATCTTAAGAGGCAGATGCGTGCTTTGCGCTGCAAAAACACGACGACCTTGTTGCCGCTTAGCGTAGTTAACAACGATACGACGTTGACCACGCTCCATGAAGACCACAAAGTAGACGACAGCCAATACGATAACTGCGATACCTAGCAAGAGAAGCGGAGACATGTCGCCTTGACGCGCTTGCTCTATTGTCTGTCCAATTGCGGGTGGCAGACCCGCGACGATTCCGGTGAAAATAATCAACGAAATACCGTTACCAATGCCACGTTCAGTAATTTGTTCACCTAACCACATCAAAAACATGGTACCAGTCACCAAACTAACTACCGCGGTAAAGTAAAAAGCAGGACCTGGATTGATCACCAGACCCGGCATCATACTTGGTAACCCGGTCGCGATTCCAATTGCTTGGAACGTTGCCAACACCAACGTGCCGTAGCGAGTGTACTGGTTTATCTTACGACGACCAGATTCACCCTCTTTTTTCAATTCCGCTAATGCGGGATGAACGACTGACAATAACTGAACAATAATCGACGCCGAAATATACGGCATAATGCCCAGTGCCAGTATCGAGGCACGCTCAAGGGCGCCACCAGAGAACATGTTAACCAAGTCAATGATGGTCCCTTGTTGCTGTTCGAACAGATCGGCAAGTACAGCAGCGTCAATACCAGGAATGGGCACAAAAGAGCCGGCACGGAATACCAATAATGCCATTGCTACAAAAAGTAGGCGACTTTTCAGCTCCGCAACTCCGCCTTTTGCACTACTAAAGTTTTGTCCTGGTTGTTTTGCCATCTGTACCTCGTCCTCGAGCTAATTATTCCTCGATTTTACCGCCTGCAGCTTCGATTGCCGCTTTAGCGCCTTTAGTGACACGAACACCTTTCACAGTCACAGCGCGAGCGATTTCACCAGACAGTACGATTTTCGCCGTACGAGTGTCTTGTGCAACAACGTTCGCAGCTTTCAGTGACTCTAGGCTTACCACGTCACCGTCAACTTTTGCTAATTCGCCTAGACGAACTTCAGCAGAAGTTAGGCTCTTGCGCGATGTAAAACCAAATTTTGGCAGACGCTGTTTCAAAGGCATTTGACCGCCTTCGAAACCTGGGCGTACAGAACCACCTGAACGTGATTTCTGACCTTTGTGACCACGGCCACCAGTTTTACCCAGACCTGAACCAATACCACGGCCTACACGCTTCGCAGAAGGCTTTGAGCCTGCAGCCGGAGATAGAGTATTCAAACGCATGTGATTACTCCTCCACTTTAACCATGTAGTTGACTTTGTTGATCATACCGCGAATACACGGTGTATCTTCAAGTTCAACAGTGTGGTTGATGCGACGTAGGCCCAAGCCACGCAGGGTCGCTTTGTGTTTCGGCAAACGGCCGATAACGCTACGAGTCTGAGTTACTTTAATTGTCTTAGCCATGTCGATTACCCCAGAATTTCGTTAACAGGCATGCCACGTTTAGCAGCTACCATTTCTGGAGACTTCGTACCACCCAGGCCATCGATCGTTGCACGAACGATGTTGATTGGGTTGGTCGAACCGTATGCTTTCGCCAGAACGTTTTGGACGCCTGCTACTTCAAGCACGGCACGCATCGCACCACCGGCGATGATACCTGTACCATCTGATGCTGGCTGCATATACACTTTAGAACCAGTGTGGCGGCCTTTTACAGCATGGTGCAGGGTACCGTCGTTCAGCGCGATAGTAATCATGTTACGACGCGCCTTTTCCATTGATTTCTGGATCGCTGCTGGTACTTCACGGGCTTTACCGTAACCGAAACCAACGCGACCGTTACCATCACCTACCACTGTTAGTGCGGTGAAGGTAAAGATGCGACCACCTTTAACCGTCTTAGATACACGGTTTACAGCGATCAGCTTCTCATGCAAATCACTTTGTTGTTTATCGTTAGCCATCTTCCACCTACCTTAGAATTTCAGACCAGCTTCACGGGCAGCATCTGCCAGTGCAGCCACACGGCCGTGGTATTGGAAACCGGAACGGTCAAAAGCAACAGCTTCGATGCCTTTTTCCTTCGCACGCTCAGCAATGATTTTACCCACGGCTGCAGCGGCGTCTTTGTTCCCGGTGCTCTTAACTTGTTCACGGATCGCTTTTTCTACGGTAGAAGCGGCGGCGATAACTTCCGCGCAATTACCAGCGATAACCTGTGCGTACACATGACGTGGAGTACGGTGTACCACCAGGCGAGTCGCACCCATTTCCGCGATCTTGCGTCGTGCTTTGGTCGCACGACGGATACGAGATGCTTTCTTATCCATAGTGTTACCTTACTTCTTCTTAGCTTCTTTAGTACGCACAGCTTCGTCAGCGTAACGAACACCTTTACCTTTGTAAGGCTCTGGCTTGCGGTATGCGCGGATTTCAGCAGCAACCTGGCCAACTGCTTGTTTATCAGCACCGCTGATAACAATTTCAGTTTGGCTTGGGCACTCTGCTTTTACACCCTCAGGCAGAACGTGTTCTACCGGGTGAGAGAAACCAAGTGTCAGGTTAAGTTTGTTACCGGCAATGTTTGCACGATAACCAACACCTTTCAGGATCAGTTTCTTGGTAAAGCCTTCTGTTACACCAACAACCATGCTGTTGACCAGTGCGCGCGCTGTACCAGCATGAGCCCATGCTTTAGCGTGTTCCACACTTGGTGCGAAGGTAATGGTGTTTTCTTCTTGGTTTACTGCCACCATATCGTGAAGCGTGCGGCTAAGTTCGCCTTTGCTTCCTTTTACAGTGATGTCCTGACCGTCAAGTTTCACCTCTACGCCGGCAGGAACTACGACAGGTGCTTTTGCAACACGAGACATTTCCTACTCCTTATTACGCTACGTAGCAGATGATTTCACCGCCCAGACCCGCTTTGCGAGCTGCGCGATCGGTCATCAAACCTTTCGAAGTTGATACAACCGCAATACCAAGGCCACCCATCACTGAAGGCAACTCATCTTTCTTTTTGTAGATGCGCAGGCCCGGACGGCTAACTCGTTGGATTTGCTCGATAACTGGTTTAGATTCGAAGTATTTCAACGTCACTTCCAGTTCAGGCTTGTCGTCGCTATTTACTGCGACATCAGCCACGTAACCTTCTGCTTTTAGTAGCTCAGCAATTGCCACCTTTAGCTTTGACGAAGGCATTTTAACAGCAACTTTCTTTGCTGTCTGACCGTTGCGTAAGCGGGTCAGCATATCCGAAATCGGATCTTGCATGCTCATAAGTCTTTACTCCCGTGATTCAATTACCAGCTTGCCTTACGCAGACCCGGAATCTCGCCTTTCATGCAAGCTTCACGAACCTTGATTCGGCTTAGGCCGAATTTGCGTAGGTAGCCATGTGGACGACCAGTCTGGTTGCAGCGGTTACGCTGACGAGACTTCGCAGAATCACGCGGTAGCGACTGAAGCTTCAGGACTGCGTCCCAACGCTCTTCGTCTGACGTGTTGACACTTTTAATGGTCGCACGCAGGTTGGCACGCTTTTCAGCGTAGCGCGCTGCGAGCTTCGCACGTTTTACATCACGTGCTTTCATCGATTTTTTAGCCATAACAGTAACCCTTCACCTTACTTACGGAATGGGAAGTTAAAGGCAGCCAGCAGAGCTCGACCTTCCTCATCTGTACCTGCAGTAGTAGTGATAGTAATATCAAGACCACGGATACGATCGACTTTGTCATAGTCGATCTCAGGGAAGATGATTTGCTCGCGAACGCCCATGCTGTAGTTACCACGACCATCGAACGCTTTCGGGTTCAGGCCACGGAAATCACGGATACGAGGGACTGCGATCGCGATTAAGCGCTCGAAGAAGTCCCACATACGCTCGCCACGTAGGGTTACTTTACAACCAATTGGGTAGCCCTCACGGATCTTGAAGCCTGCGACTGACTTACGTGCTTTAGTGATGAGCGGCTTTTGACCAGAAATCGCGGTCATATCAGCAGCTGCATTTTCAAGCAGTTTTTTGTCGTTCAGAGCTTCGCCCACACCCATATTAAGGGTGATCTTCTCGATCCCTGGGACTTGCATGATGCTTTTGTAACCAAATTGCTTAGATAGCTCAGCTACAACTGTCTCTTTGTAGTAATCATGCAGTTTCGCCATTGTACTACTCCAGAATTACTTAATAGTTTCGCCATTCGACTTGAAAAAACGCACTTTTTTGCCGTCTTCAAATCGGAAGCCTACACGGTCACCTTTACCAGCTGCTGCGTTAAAGATAGCCACGTTAGAAACATCAATAGCGGCTTCTTGTTCAACAATGCCACCTTGAGTGCCCAGAGCCGGAACCGGCTTCTGGTGCTTCTTCACGAGGTTAATACCTTCAACGATAACTTTACCGGTTGGTAGAACCTTAGATACTTTACCTTTCTTGCCTTTATCTTTACCGGCAAGAACGATAACTTCGTCGTTACGACGGATTTTAGCTGCCATGAGATCGCTCCTTACAGAACTTCAGGCGCCAGAGACACAATTTTCATAAACTTCTCGTTACGAAGTTCACGTGTCACAGGGCCAAAGATACGTGTGCCGACTAGTTGCTCGTTCGTGTTGTTCAACAACACGCAAGCATTGCGGTCGAAGCGAATGACAGAGCCGTCTGGACGACGTACGCCTTTACGGGTGCGAACTACCACCGCCTTAAGCACATCACCTTTTTTCACTTTACCGCGAGGAATTGAATCCTTAACGGTAACTTTGATGATGTCGCCAACGTGGGCGTAACGACGGTGAGAGCCACCCAGAACCTTAATACACATTACACTGCGAGCGCCGGAGTTGTCGGCTGCGTCCAGCATACTTTGCATTTGGATCATTGTTAGTGCTCCGCTGTTATTACATCTAGACCCATCTCGGGTCGGGCTGCCTTKTTACAAGGGCGGCGAATAATAACACTATTTTGACCAGATGGGTAGATAAAAAATAAACGGCCCCCCGAATGAGAGCCGTTTGACTTATTATTGTCTGAAAAATCACTTAGATGCGTGATTTTTCAACAACGCGAACCAATGTCCAAGACTTACGCTTAGAAATTGGACGACACTCACGAACCTCAACAGTATCACCTTGGTTACACTGGTTAGATTCATCGTGTACATGTAGCTTACTCGTGCGCTTGATGTACTTACCGTAGATTGGGTGTTTCACAAAACGCTCGATAGCAACGACGATAGTTTTATCGCCTTTGTCGCTGATGACGCGACCTTGCTGAGTGCGGATGTTCTCGCTCATTATGCGTTAGCCTTCTCAGTCAGTACGGTTTTTACACGTGCGATATCGCGACGAACAGCTTTCAGAGTGTGAGTTTGCTGAAGTTGGCCTGTAGCCGCTTGCATGCGCAGGTTAAACTGCTCACGTAGCAGACCCATAAGCTCTTCATTCAGCTGCTCAACAGTCTTTTCACGTAGTTCTTGTGCTTTCATCACATCACCGCCTTAGTTACGAAAGTGGTTTTGATCGGTAGCTTACGTGAAGCTAATTCAAACGCTTCGCGAGCCAGTGATTCAGGAACACCATCCATTTCGTACAGGACTTTGCCTGGTTGGATTTGGGCAACCCAGTAATCAACTGAACCTTTACCCTTACCCATACGAACTTCCAACGGCTTACCAGTAATTGGTTTGTCGGGGAAGACACGAATCCAGATTTGGCCTTGACGTTTAATGTGACGAGTCATCGCACGACGAGCCGCCTCAATTTGACGCGCAGTGATACGACCGCGACCAACAGCTTTTAGGCCATAGGTACCGAAGCTTACGTCAGTACCGTGCGCCAGACCGCGGTTACGACCTTTAAAAGTCTTGCGGAACTTAGTACGTTTTGGTTGAAGCATCGATAGACTCCTTACTTACGGCCTTTACGCTGCTTCTTCGGCTTGTCAGCCTTTTGCTCTACTTCAGCCATTCCACCTAGGACTTCGCCTTTGAAGATCCAGGTTTTAATGCCGATAACACCGTACTGGGTGTGAGCAGAAGAAGTTGCGTAATCAATGTCAGCACGAAGCGTGTGCAATGGCACACGTCCTTCACGGTACCACTCGGTACGAGCGATTTCAGCGCCGCCAAGACGACCGCTTACTTCCACTTTGATACCTTTGGCACCTAGGCGCATAGCGTTTTGTACCGCGCGCTTCATGGCACGACGGAACATAACACGACGCTCTAGCTGTGATGCGATGCTGTCGCCAACAAGTTGCGCATCTAGCTCAGGTTTACGTACTTCAGCGATATTAATTTGCGCTGGTACACCGGCCAGTTTTGCAACGTGAGCGCGCAGTTTCTCAACATCTTCACCTTTTTTACCAATCACCACACCAGGGCGCGCAGTGTGAATAGTCACACGAACACTCTTAGCTGGACGCTCGATAACGATGCGAGATACTGACGCTTTTTTCAGTTCACTAGTTAGGAACTGACGTACCTTAAAGTCGCCGTCTAGGTTGTCAGCGAAATCTTGGTTATTAGCAAACCAAGTGGAATTCCAAGGCTTTACAATGCCCAGACGAATACCATTAGGATGTACTTTTTGACCCATTGCTTTATCTCCTCGTCTCTTAGCGGTCTGCTACAACAACAGTGATGTGGCTAGAACGCTTCAAGATGCGATCGGCACGGCCTTTTGCACGAGGCATAATACGCTTCATGATTGGGCCTTCATCAACGAAGACTTTGGCGACGCTTAAATCGTCGATATCCGCGCCTTCGTTATGCTCGGCGTTTGCAATAGCAGATTCCAACACTTTCTTAACCAAGTCAGCAGCTTTTTTGTCGCTGAAAGTCAGTAGTTCCAGTGCCTGTGCTACGTCTTTACCGCGCACCTGATCCGCAACCAAACGTGCTTTTTGAGGCGAGATACGAGCAAAGCGATGTTTAGCAATAGCTTCCATTTCTTACCCCTTAACGCTTCTTAGCTTTCTTATCAGCAGCGTGGCCGCGATAAGTACGTGTTGGTGCAAACTCGCCGAGCTTGTGACCGATCATTTCTTCAGAAACGAAAACGGGTACGTGCTGACGACCATTATGGACAGCGATGGTCAATCCGATCATCTGTGGGATGATCATTGAACGACGGGACCAAGTCTTTAAAGGCTTCTTGTCACCGCTTTCCACCGCTTTCTCTACCTTCTTCAGCAAGTGCAGGTCAATAAAAGGACCTTTCTTGAGAGAACGTGGCATGGCTTATCCTCTGATAATAATTACTTGTTACGACGACGTACAATGTACTTGTCGGTACGTTTGTTCTTACGGGTTTTGAAGCCTTTCGTTGGCATACCCCAAGGTGTTACTGGATGACGGCCACCTGAGGTACGACCTTCACCACCACCATGTGGGTGATCAACCGGGTTCATTGCAACACCACGTACGCTTGGACGTGCGCCTTTCCAGCGCGCGGCACCGGCTTTACCCAGTTCGCGTAGCATGTGCTCTGAATTACCCACTTCACCAAGGGTCGCACGACCTTCAGCAAGAACCTTGCGCATTTCACCGCTGCGCAGGCGGAGTGTGACGTACGCGCCGTCACGAGCAACGATCTGTGCGTAAGCACCCGCTGAACGAGCAAGCTGAGCACCTTTACCAGGTTTCAACTCGATGTTGTGGATAGTAGAACCCACTGGGATGTTACGCATTGGCAGGCTGTTACCTACCTTGATTGCTGCATCTGCACCAGATTGAATCTGATCACCGGCTTTTAGGCCTTTCGGTGCGATGATGTAACGACGTTCACCATCCGTATACAGTACAAGCGCGATGTTTGCACTACGGTTTGGATCATACTCGAGACGCTCAACTTTCGCTGGGATACCGTCTTTAGTACGTTTGAAGTCAATTACACGGTAATGATGCTTATGACCACCACCGATGTGACGCACTGTGATTCGACCGTTGTTATTGCGACCGCCTGACTTAGAGTTTTTCTCTAGCAGTGGTGCATATGGTTTACCTTTATAAAGATCATGGTTAACCACTTTAACAAGGTGACGACGACCCGGTGAAGTCGGCTTACATTTCATAATAGCCATTTGCTTTTACTCCTCCGTCTTACTCAGCGCCGCCAACGAAGTCGATGTCCTGACCTTCTTTCAAGGCAACATACGCTTTTTTCCAGTCGCTACGACGGCCTTCACGCATACCTTGACGTTTGGTCTTACCCTTAACGAGAAGGGTACGAACAGACTTCACTTCAACTTCGAACAGTTTTTCAACTGCCGCTTTGATCTCTTTTTTCGTTGCTTCTTTAGCTACTTTAAACACAACAGTGTTGTTGTTTTCAGCGGCCATCGTCGCTTTTTCAGAGATGTGCGGAGCACGCAGAACTTTTAGGATACGCTCTTCAGTGATCATGCCAGCATCTCCTCAACTTGTTTAACTGCATCTGCAGTCATCACGACTTTGTCGAAAGCGATCAAGCTAACTGGGTCGATGGTATCTGCATCGCGTACGTCAACCTTATACAGGTTACGTGCCGCAAGGAACAGGTTCTCATCAACTTCGGCAGTGACGATCAGAACGTCGCTTAGCTCAAGCTCTTTCAGCTTAGCGACAAGCTCTTTAGTTTTTGGTGCTTCAACAGAGAAGTTATCAACCACGATTAAACGCTCTTGACGAACTAGCTCTGATAGGATGCTCTTAAGAGCACCGCGGTACATCTTTTTGTTTACTTTCTGGCTATGGTCCTGAGGACGAGCTGCGAAAGTGACACCACCGCTGCGCCAAATGGGGCTGCGGATTGTACCTGCACGGGCGCGACCAGTACCCTTCTGACGCCATGGCTTAGCACCGCCACCAGATACGTCTGAACGAGTTTTCTGAGCGCGAGTACCTTGACGGGCACCAGCTGCGTATGCAACGACTACCTGGTGTACCAGGGATTCGTTGAATTCACGCCCGAAGGTAGTTTCGGAAACAGTTAGCGCGTCGGCGCCTTTGACTACCAATTCCATTACTATCTCCTCGACGTTACGCTTTAACGGCTGGTTTAACGATCACGTTGCCACCTGTCGCACCTGGGACTGCACCTTTAATAAGAAGCAGATTGCGCTCAGCGTCAACACGTACGATCTCTAGGTTTTGAGTCGTTACACGCTCAGCACCCATATGACCTGCCATTTTTTTGCCTTTGAATACGCGACCTGGAGTCTGACATTGACCGATAGAACCAGGAGCACGGTGAGACAAAGAGTTACCGTGGCTCATATCTTGAGTACGGAAGTTCCAACGCTTAACGCCGCCTTGGAAGCCCTTACCCTTCGACGTGCCAGTAACGTCTACTTTTTTGATTTCGTTAAACAGTTCTACGTTTAGCTCAGCGCCAACTTCGTACTGTTCATCATTTTCCAAACGGAATTCCCACAAACCGCGGCCTGCTTCAACACCTGCTTTCGCAAAGTGACCAGCTTGTGCCTTGTTTACACGGCTTGCTTTCTTCTCGCCTGTAGTGATTTGAATTGCTGCATACCCGTCAACTTCAGGTTTACGTACCTGAGCAACACGGTTTGCTTCAACTTCAACTACGGTGACCGGGATAGAAACGCCATCTTCGTTGAAGATACGAGTCATACCGACTTTACGACCGACTAGACCAATCATTATCTACTCCCCCTTAACCCAGGCTGATTTGAACATCAACGCCCGCAGCAAGGTCAAGACGCATCAAAGCGTCAACAGTTTTGTCTGTTGGCTCAACGATGTCGATCAGACGTTTGTGAGTACGAATTTCGTACTGGTCACGTGCGTCTTTGTTTACGTGCGGAGAAATAAGAACGGTGAAGCGCTCTTTACGAGTAGGCAAAGGGATAGGTCCCTTAACCTGTGCGCCAGTGCGCTTAGCGGTTTCAACGATTTCCGCGGTAGACTGATCGATCAAACGATGATCGAACGCCTTCAGGCGGATACGGATACGTTGGTTCTGCATGAGACAGAGCTCCAAATTCTAAAATATTTACACAAACAATATCGCCATTCCTTCTCACTAAGGCGAGGGAATGCCGATTAATTTATGTGAAACCGTAGTGCCAAAATTAGGCACATTGTCAGCCATTATTCTATGACTGCGAACATAAGCGGAGTATACATTAAACGAACAGTTTACTGTTCCATTCCTCGATGCTCATTGGTTCACAACTGCGTCGGAAGTCGCAATGACTTAAGCAGTGACGGGCATTATACCGATACGCAATGGCTTTGCAAGCGTTGGTCAAAAACACGCCATAAAAAAACGCGCCTCTCTGGCACGTTTTTCATAATCAAGGCGGGATGACTGTTTTAACCTAACCTTTTTCGCTGGCATCTTCGATGATCTGAGCTTGATTATAGTTGGCGATGCCGACCTTATCAATTAAGCCAATTTGAGTCTCTAACCAATCGATATGCTCTTCTTCGTCATCAAGAATGTATTGAAACAGATCACGGGAGACAAAATCTCTGATGCCCTCTGTGTAAGCAATGGCCTCTTTCAAAACCTCATGGGCTTGCATCTCAATCGCCAAATCACATTCAAAGATTTCTTGCGTATCTTCGCCAATTCTCAGTTTGCCAAGATCTTGCAGGTTCGGAGTGCCCTCAAGAAATAAGATTCTCTCAATCAGCTTGTCGGCATGCTTCATCTCATCGATCGACTCTTCATACTCTTTATCCGCGATGACTTTTAACCCCCAGTCTTTGAGCATGCGCGCATGAAGAAAGTACTGATTAATAGCAACAAGTTCATTGCCCAGTACCGTGTTGAGAAACGCTATAGATTTTGGATCGCCTTTCATGGCAATAGCCTCCTTATGGGTTCTACTCTACAAATGTAGAACCCATAAGGAGGCTGTCAAATATTGACCGCTTATTAGCTCGCTTTTTGCAATGTGATCAGTTGACTCTCGTCGTATATGACCTCTTTAGCGTGGCGCACACATTTACCACATTGAGATCCAAGAGGCGTCAGTTGACGAAGTTCGCGAATACTGCTGACACCTTGGTGGCGTACCCAATGCTTAATGGTTTTATCTGATACGCTATGACAAATACAAACTAACATCTCAGTCATCTCAAAAAATGAACTATAACGAGAATAGTTTGCATTGCGCTTAAGGTAAAGGTTTTTTATATAACGCTTGGTTATTGATGAAAGACTTATTTATATCTGTATCGGGCGATTAAAGAGGAAAAAAAGGGAGCGCAATGCGCTCCCTTTTATTGATAAGACTAGATGTCTATCAAATTAAGCTAGGATGTTRGCAACAACACCMGCGCCTACAGTACGGCCACCTTCACGGATAGCGAAACGTAGGCCTTCRTCCATCGCGATWGGYGCGATAAGCKYWACAACCATCTTGATRTTGTCACCAGGCATAACCATCTCAACGCCTTCTGGCAGTTCGATAGTACCGGTCACGTCAGTTGTACGGAAGTAGAACTGTGGACGATAACCTTTGAAGAACGGCGTATGACGGCCGCCTTCGTCTTTACCTAGTACGTATACTTCTGATTCGAACTTGGTGTGCGGAGTGATTGAACCAGGCTTCGCCAGTACTTGA